>JAFKFE010000517.1 GCA_017308345.1 Alphaproteobacteria bacterium
ACCTGCTTGGTGACGTCGAGCAGCATGTCGATCTCGCGCTTCTGGGCCTCGCCGCGCACCAGCCGCTCCATCACCCGCCACATCCAGCCCGTGCCTTCGCGGCACGGCGTGCACTGGCCGCAGCTCTCATGCTTATAGAAGTAGGAGAGCCTGGCGATCGCCTTCACGACATCGGTCGACTTGTCCATGACGATCACGGCCGCCGTACCGAGACCGGATTTCAGGTCGCGCAGCGCGTCGAAATCCATCGGCGCGTCCATGATCTGCTCGGCCGGGACCAGAGGCACCGAGGCGCCGCCCGGGATGACCGCGAGCAGATTGTCCCAACCGCCGCGGATGCCACCGCAATGCGTCTCGATCAGCTCGCGGAACGGGATCGACATCGCTTCTTCGAAGGTGCACGGGTTGTTGACGTGGCCGGACACGCAGAACAGCTTGGTGCCGGCATTGTTCGGCCGGCCGAAGGACGAGAACCAGGCAGCACCCCGCCGCAGGATGGTCGGGGCCACCGCGATCGATTCGACGTTGTTGACGGTCGTCGGACAGCCATAGAGGCCGACATTGGCCGGGAACGGCGGCTTCAGTCGCGGCTGGCCCTTCTTGCCTTCCAGGCTTTCGAGCAGCGCGGTCTCCTCGCCGCAGATATAGGCCCCAGCGCCATGATGCATGTAGACGTCGAAGTCGTAGCCGGACGTGTTGTTCTTGCCGATGAGCTTGGCGGCATAGGCCTCGTCGATCGCGCGCTGCAGCGCCTCGCGCTCGCGGATGAACTCGCCGCGCACATAGATGTAGGCGGCGATAGCACCCATGGCGAAGCCGGCGACCAGCGCCCCCTCGACCAGCGTGTGCGGATCGTTGCGCAGGATGTCGCGGTCCTTGCAGGTGCCGGGCTCCGATTCGTCCGCATTGATGACCAGATAGCTCGGACGGCCGTCGCTCTGCTTGGGCATGAACGACCATTTCAGGCCGGTCGGGAAGCCGGCGCCGCCGCGACCGCGCAGGCCGGACGCCTTCATCTCGTTAACGATCCAGTCGCGCCCCTTGGCGATGAGGCCTGGCGTATCGTCCCAGATGCCGCGCGACTGCGCGCCGGCCAGCGACTTGTCGAAGAGGCCGTAGATGTTGGTGAAGATGCGGTCTTTGTCCTGAAGCATTTCTCGTCCCTCAGACCGGCTTCTTGCCGAAGACGCGGATGTATTCGGCAACGCCGCCCTTGGCGAGCGCCTTGGCCTGCTTCACCCAGTCGTCGCGATCGATGCGGCCGTGGAAGCTGAGATAGCCGTCGACCCATTCGCGCTCGGCCTTCTTCCAGGAGGCGACCTGCGCGAAGGTGTAGATGCCCAGCGAATGCAGCGTTCCTTCGATCTTCGGGCCGACGCCGGAGATCAGCTTCAGATCGTCGACCGCCGCCGGCTTCTCGATGCCGGCCGGACGATTCTTGTCGTCGAGTGAAGGTTTTGCCGGCTTGGCGGCGGCAGCCTTGGCCGGTGCCGTCTTCGCCGTATCCACAGCCGCGAGCTTGGCCGGAGCGGGAGCCGAGGGCGCTGCCGTAGCAGGTGCCGCTGCCACCGGCGCAGGAGTAGGTGTCGCCGGCGCGGCAGCCGGCGCTGCGGCAGCTGCATCCTTGGCGGCCTTAGCTGCTGCCTTGGCTTCCTTGTCGCGCGTCGACTTGAGGATCGCCTTTTCGCTAGTCAGCGTCTTCAAGCCACCGGCCGGCTCGGAGCCGTGGCGGCCGTTCTGCGGACCGGGCTTCACCTCCGCGCCCTTGCCGGCGTCGTAGAGATCGATGATCTCGGCCAGCCGCTCGGGCGTCAGGTCCTCGAACGTGTCCTTGAAGATCATGACCATCGGCGCGTTGACGCAGGCGCCGAGGCATTCGACCTCCTCCCACGACAGCGTGCCCTTGTCGTTGGTGTGGAACTGATCGTGGTGGATCTTCGAGCGGCACACATCCATCAGCGCTTCCGAGCCGCGCAGCATGCAGGGCGTGGTGCCACACACCTGGATATGCGCGCGGGTGCCGACCGGATTGAGCTGGTATTGCGTGTAGAAGGTCGCGACTTCAAGGCCGCGGATGCGTGGCATGCCGAGCATGTCGGAGATCGTTTCGATCGCCGCCTTGGTGACCCACCCCTCCTGCTCCTGCGCGATCATCAGCAGAGGGATGATGGCCGACTGTTCGCGCCCCTTCGGGTATTTGGCGATCCACTGCTGCACTGCCGCCGCATTCTCCTTGTTGAAGGCGAAGGAGGCGGGCTGGAGGCTGGCTTCTGCGAGACGACGGACTGACATTTAGCGATCGACCTCACCAAACACGATGTCGAGGGAGCCCAGCACGGCGGTGACGTCGGCCAGCATGTGGCCGCGGCACAGGAAATCCATGGCCTGCAGATGTGCGAAACCGGGCGCGCGCAGCTTGCAGCGGTAGGGCTTGTTGGTGCCGTCGGAGACGAGATAGACGCCGAATTCGCCCTTCGGCGCCTCGACGGCGGCGTAAACCTCGCCGGCCGGCACGCGGTAGCCCTCGGTATAAAGCTTGAAGTGATGGATCAGCGCTTCCATCGATCGCTTCATCGCCGCGCGCTTCGGCGGCACCACCTTGCCGTCCAGGTTCGACACCGGGCCGGTGCTTTCCTTGCCGAGCAGGAGATCGACGCACTGGCGCATGATCCTGGCCGATTGGCGCATCTCTTCCATGCGCACGAGATACCGGTCGTAGCAGTCACCGTTCTTGCCGATCGGGATGTCGAAATCCATCTCGGAGTAGCATTCATAGGGCTGCGATTTACGCAGGTCCCAAGCAGCGCCCGAACCGCGCACCATCACGCCAGAAAAACCCCAGGCCCAGGCGTCGGCCAGCGACACGGTGCCGATGTCGACATTGCGCTGCTTGAAGATGCGGTTGGGCGTGAGCAGCGCGTCGAGGTCGTCGATCGACTTCAGGAACGGGTCGATCCACTTGCCGATGTCCTCGACCAGCTTCTGCGGCAGATCCTGATGCACGCCGCCCGGCCGGAAATAGGCCGCATGCATGCGCGAACCGGAGGCGCGTTCGTAGAACACCATGAGCTTTTCGCGCTCGACGAAGCCCCATAGCGGCGGCGTCAGCGCGCCGACGTCCATCGCCTGCGTCGTCACATTGAGGATGTGCGACATGATGCGGCCCATCTCGGAATAGAGCACGCGAATCAGCTGGCCGCGCTTCGGCACCTCGATGCCGAGCAGGCGCTCGGCCGCAAGCGCGAAGGCATGTTCCTGGTTCATCGGCGCGCAATAGTCGAGCCGGTCGAGATAAGGCACCGCCTGCAGATAGGTCTTGGCCTCTATCAGCTTCTCGGTGCCGCGGTGGAGCAGGCCGATATGCGGATCGACGCGGTCGACCACCTCGCCGTCCAGTTCCAGCACCAGGCGCAAAACGCCATGCGCCGCAGGGTGCTGCGGACCGAAGTTGATGTTGAAGTTGCGGACGGAGGTCTCAGCCATCGTGGCGCCCCTGGCGAAGAGTCAGTAGTGAGTAGTGAGTAGTAGTCATCAATCTCAATGCCTGCTTCATTCCGCCTGCTTGGCCTGCACGGTTCTGATCAGAGATCGCGTCATCTTTCCAATCTCTTCGCACCGCAATAGCAGCTCAGTCTCGTTGTCTCTTTCCAGCATACCGATCCGACATGCCAGCAATATGTGCGTTTCCAGTTCCTTCAACGAACCCTGCGCCATGCGCAGAAATTGAACGAAAGAACCCCTATTCTCACGACCGTACCCTTCAGCGATGTTCGCGGCGATAGACACCGCCGAGCGGCGCATCTGGGAGTTCATTCCATAGATCTCGTCTCTCGGAAAACCTTTGGTGACGCGATAACAGTCCTCGGCAAGCACCATCGCCGATTGCCACACCACCAAATCGCGATAAGATTCAATCTTCTTTCCCAATTCCTTCCCTACTGACCACTCACTACTTCTCTACTCACTGTTTCGCCCTCTCGTCGCCGGGCAGCACATAGTCGGTGCCTTCCCAAGGCGAGAGAAAATCGAAATTGCGGAATTCCTGCTTGAGCTCGACCGGCTCGTAGATGACCCGCTTGGCCTCGTCGTCGTAGCGCACCTCGACGAAACCGGTCAGCGGGAAATCCTTGCGCAGCGGATGCCCCTCGAAGCCGTAGTCCGTCAGGATCCGGCGCAGGTCCGGGTGGCCGGTGAACAGCACGCCGTAGAGGTCGTAGGTCTCGCGCTCGTACCAGTCGGCGCCGGGATAGACGGCCGTCAGCGACGGCACCAGGGTCTCTTCGTCGGCCTGGACCTTGAGGCGGATGCGCACATTCTGCTTCGGCGACAGAAGGTGATAGACGACGTCGAAGCGCTTGGCGCGCGACGGATAGTCGGCGCCGGAAATGTCGATGATCGAGATGAACTGGCAGCGCGCATCGTCGCGCAGGAAGGTCGCCACTTCGATCAGATTGCCCGGCTCGACGGAGACGGTCAGCTCGCCATAGGCAAGCACGGCCTCGCCGATGCGGCCGGAGAGCTTCTCGCCCAGATAGGTGGAGAGTTCGTTCAACGCCTGGGTCATCGGCTCACCGTTCGATCGTGCCGGTGCGGCGAATCTTCTTCTGCAGAAGGAGAATGCCGTAGAGCAGCGCTTCCGCGCTCGGCGGGCAGCCGGGCACATAGATGTCGACCGGCACGACGCGGTCGCAGCCGCGCACCACCGAATAGGAATAGTGGTAATAGCCGCCGCCATTGGCGCAGGAGCCCATTGAGATGACGTAGCGCGGCTCCGGCATCTGGTCGTAGACCTTGCGCAGTGCCGGCGCCATCTTGTTGGTCAGCGTGCCGGCGACGATCATGATGTCGGACTGGCGCGGGGAAGCGCGCGGCGCGACGCCGAAACGCTCAGAGTCATAGCGCGGCATCGAGGTGTGGATCATCTCGACCGCGCAGCAGGCGAGGCCGAAGGTCATGAACATCAGCGAGCCGCTGCGCGCCCAGGTGATCAGCGCTTCGGTTGAAGTGACGAGGAACCCCTTGTCGGCCAGCTCGTCGTTGATCTGCAGGAAGAAGGGATCATCCTCTCCCACCGGCCTGCCGGTATTGGGGTCGATGATGCCCTTGGGCTTCGGCGCGACGAGGGTGCCTGAACTGTCGTTCAATCCCATTCCAGCGCTCCTTTTTTCCATTCGTAGGCAAAGCCGATGGTCAGCACCGCCAGGAACACCATCATCGACCAGAAGCCGAGCATGCCGAGCTTCGAGAAGGACACCGCCCACGGGAACAGGAAGGCGACCTCGAGATCGAAGATGATGAACAGGATCGACACCAGGTAGAAGCGGATGTCGAACTTCATGCGGGCGTCGTCGAACGAGTTGAACCCGCATTCATATGCCGAGAGCTTTTCCGGATCGGGATTGCGGTAGGCGACCAGAAACGGCGCTATCAGCAGCGCCAGGCCGACAACCAGCGCCACGGCGATGAAAAGGACGATCGGCAGGTATGAACTCAGGAGTGCGCTCATGCGGCGGCTTTCCTTAGGCGGGGCAGTTCACTTTGATTACAGCAACGAACTCTAATGCGGAAGCGTGACAGTTTAACCGCTGAACCGTTTTAGGAGGCCCATGCTGCAACGCGGCGAGGGTTAGCGCAGCGGTTTCGGTGACGCAAGTCAAACCTTGTTCAAATCGCGGCCCTGGACGCCTTATCGGAAGAAACTGGTCCGATCCGCTCCTGTTTGATTTCCTTCACTTTTTACTCCACTTTTCTCTCCTGACATATCTCCCGCCATTTGCCTGCTAGCATGGCCGGAATCACCGGCTAAAAATCCAACGGACGATCGGGGCAAGGACAGCTTGATGAAGGAGAAAATCTCGCTCGCCATGGCCAGGCGCATCGCGCTGGGCGCGCAAGGCTTCAGCGACGCTCGGCCTGGCGGAGTTCCGGATCGCCGGCATCTGGCGCGCGTGCTTTCGCGAACCGGCCTCCTGCAGATCGATTCCGTGAGCGCCGTGGTGCGCGCTCACTATATGCCGCTCTATTCGCGCCTCGGCCCCTATCCGCTTGCGCTGCTCGACAACGCCGCCATCGGCCGCAAGCGCGCGGTCTTTGAATATTGGGCGCATGAGGCGTCGTTCCTGCCCGTCGAGAGCTACCCTTTGATGCGTTGGCGCATGCAGCGCGCCGAACAGGGCGATGAGATGTATCTCGGCCTGGCGAAATGGGGCCGCGAGCGAAAGGAAATGATCGACGAGATATATAGAGAGGTCGCCGATCGCGGCCCGATCGCTGCCTCCGACATCGAGGGCCACAAGGGCAATGGCGGCTGGTGGGGCTGGAGCGAGGCCAAGCATGCCTTCGAATGGCTGTTTTGGGCCGGCCGCATCACCACCGCCTACCGGCGTGGCTTCGAACGCTATTACGACCTGCCCGAGCGCGTTTTGCCGCAGGCCGTGCTCGATTTGCCCGTGCCCGCGGTCGAGGACGCGCATCGCGAATTGCTGCGCATCTCGGCCCGCGCCCACGGCATCGCCACCTATGGCGACCTGCGCGACTATTTTCGTCTCGCGCCGGGCGACACGAAGGACCGCATCGAGGAACTGGTCGAAGCCGGCGAATTGCTGCCGGTAAAGGTCGAAGGCTGGGACAAGCCTGCCTACCTCCATAAGGACGCGCGCTTCCCGCGCCGGATCGAGGCACGCGCCCTGCTCGCGCCGTTTGATCCAGTGGTTTTCGAACGCACGCGTACCGAAAAGCTGTTTGGTTTCCGCTATCGTATCGAGATCTACACGCCGGCCGAAAAGCGCCAATACGGCTATTACGTGCTGCCCTTCCTGCTCGGCGACCGCATCGTCGCCCGGGTCGATCTGCGCGCCGACCGCCCCGCGAGTGTCCTGCGCGTCCATGCCGCTTACGCCGAGGCCGGCGCTCCCCCTGAAACCGCCGCCCAGCTCTTCGACGAGCTGAAGCAGATGCAGGGATGGCTTGGCCTCGAGGCGATCGAAGTGACGCCGGCCGGCGACCTCGGACCGGCGCTGGCCGACATCGCGGTGTCGTAGCAGCGCGTTGACAAACAACCAGAACAAAAATAGAACAAAGCTTGCTATGAACCGAGCTTTGGTTTGATGACCCTCAATGGTTTCAAGTGCCTGGTAGTAGCAGCTCTAATGCTGTCTTCTACGCTTGATGCAAACGCTGCGTCCCGGTCGAAATGGGTGGAAGTCACCAAACCCGTAATCTACTGCGGCGGCGTAGACGCCGACGCGGCGGCATTTTTGCTGCTGCGCTGGCTGGGTTCCGAACACGGAGAGATCGACGACGACATCAAGCAGTCCTGTGGCCTGCTGACGGTTGGCGATCAATATCTGCTGGACGATCAGCAACCAGAATCGGATAGGAGCCGGGTTATCTTGATGTGGAGCCCCATCTGCCCGAGAGGTTGTTCGCCAACCATGCTTCCGGCAGCCGCTCCGCCCCGTCGCCTCGCGGGAACATATCTTAAACCGATAAGGCCACCGAAGGGCTGGGAGGGCTGGTAATGGCGCTGGCCCACACGGCGGTGTCGTAGCCGTGCGTTGACACCACTGCCCGCAAAAGCCTAAATCCTGAGCCAGACGGTCTTCTCCCGGCAAAGGGAGGAGCGAAGAGGGAATGCGGTGCGGGCCAAAACCCAAATCCGCGGCTGTCCCCGCAACTGTGAGCGACGAGCCCCGGCCGAAAACCACTGGGATGTTCCCGGGAAGGCGGCATTCAGGGCGACGACCCGCGAGCCAGGAGACCTGCCGTCTGAGACTTTAAGTATCCGAATGCCCGGCGGGTTTTCCGGGCAAGGAGCCTGGTTTTGGATCGCAGCGGCAGTTTTCCGGCAAACAGTGCGGACATTTCGTCCGAGCGCGACGACGCGCTGGCCGGCGTGACCGTCATCGTCTGCTCCTCCTGCCGCGACGAAACCGGCTCGGACGCGCATCCACGCGCCGGCGCGCTGCTGGCTGAAGACACGCGCCGGGCCGCCGCCGGCGAAAATATCCGCATCCGCACCGTCGAATGCCTCGGCAATTGCAAGCGCCGCTTGAGCGCCGCGCTGCTGCGCGACGGCTGCTGGAGCTACGTCTTCGGCGATCTGGAAACGACCAGCGGCGCCGACCTCATCGCCGGCGCAAAGCTCTTCGCCACTTCGACTGACGGCCTCATCCCCTGGCGCGGCCGGCCCGATTCCCTCAAGCGCGGCCTCGTTGCTCGCATCCCTCCCCTCGACATGCTGAAGGACTGACCATGAACGCTTCCGTTTCCCGCGTGCCCTGCACCGTCGTCACCGGCTTCCTCGGCGCCGGCAAGACGACCCTGATCCGAAACCTGCTCGAAAACGCCAAGGGCAAGCGGCTGGCGATCATCGTCAACGAGTTCGGCGATGTCGGCATCGACGGCGAGATCCTGAAGGGCTGCGGCGTCGACGCGTGCCCGGAGGAAAACATCGTCGAGCTCGCCAATGGCTGCATCTGCTGCACCGTCGCCGACGACTTCGTGCCGGCGCTCGACCAGATCCTGTCACGCACGCCGAAGGTCGACCACATCCTGATCGAGACCTCCGGCCTCGCTTTGCCGAAGCCGCTCGTCCAGGCTTTCCAGTGGCCGACGGTGAAGAGCCGCGTCACCGTCGACGGCGTCGTCGCCGTGGTCGACGGCCCGGCGCTGGCCGATGGCCGTGTCGCTTCCGACATGGACGCCTTGCAGGCGCAGCGCGCCGCCGACGATTCGCTCGACCATGACGATCCGGTCGAGGAAGTGTTCGAGGATCAGATCGCCTGCGCCGACCTGATCATCCTGTCGAAGAGCGATTTGATGGACGCGGCCGGCTCGGAGCGCGCCAACGCCGTCATCGGCGAGCATGTCGCGCGCGCCGTCAAGGTCGTGCCGACCGCGCAGGGCAAGGTCGATCCATCCGTGCTGCTCGGCCTCGGCCTTGCCGTCGAGGACGACATCGAGAACCGCAAGACGCATCACGACGACGAGCTCGACCACGAGCATGACGATTTCGATTCCTTCGTCATCGACATCCCGTCGATCGCCAATCCGGATGAACTGGCAAAACGCGTCGCCCTTGCCGCCGAGCAGGAAAACGTGTTGCGCGTCAAAGGTTTCGTGGAGGTCGGCGGCAAGCCGATGCGGCTTCTGCTCCAAGCCGTCGGCCCCCGCGTCAACCATTACTATGACCGTGCCTGGACGCCGGAGGACGACCGCCGCTCGCGCCTCGTCGTCATCGGCCTCAAGGGGCTGAACCGCCCGGCGATCGAGCAAATCCTCGCTGGCTGAGGCGAATCCGGACCGCGATGCATATCCTCGCCACCACATCCGCTTCGCTCGACGATCTCGCCGAGCCGATCGACCTCAGGCAGACGCCTGCGGATGTCGTGGCCCTGTCCTTCACCGACAGCGATCTCGCCGGCCTGGCCGCCGCCTGGAAGGCGGACGCCGAGCGCCTGCCGTCGATGCGGCTGGCTGCGCTGCGCGACCTCCGCCACCCGATGTCGGTGGACTTGTGGATCGACAGCGTCGCTCGCCATGCCAAGGTCGTCCTCGTCCGCATCCTCGGCGGCTATGACTGGTGGCGCTATGGTTGCGACCAACTCGCCGCTGTGGCGCGCGAGCGCGGCATCACGCTGGCTCTGCTGCCCGGCGAAAGCCATGACGAGGATCAGCGGCTGATCGAAGGCTCGACCCTGCCGCGCGCCGAGCTCAACGCCCTGCTCGGCTATTTCCGGGAGGGCGGCCCGGCCAATATGGCGGCGCTGGTGCAAAGGCTGGCACGGCTTGCCGGGTCGGAGGCGGCCGTGACCGAGCCGGTCGGTGTGCCGAAGGCGGGGTATTATGAGCCGGAAGTTGGTGTCGTTGAGAAGCCGAACCTTCCAAAGGTCGGCGTGCCCGTCGTTCCAATCCTCTTCTACCGTTCGATGCTGCTGGCCGCCGACGTCGCGCCAATCGACGCGCTGGTCGAAGCCCTCCGCCAGCACGGTATGGTCCCGGTGCCGATCTTCGTGTCCAGCCTCAAGGATCCGGCATCCCTGACCTTCGTCGAAACCACCCTCTCCTCGTCAAGCCCCGCCGCCATCGTCACCGCCACGGCCTTCGCCTCGGGCGCGGAACCCGGCGCCGAAACCCTGTTCGACAGGGCCGGCGTGCCCGTCTTCCAGGTCATCGTCGCCACCACCCGGCGCGAGGTCTGGGAAAAGAACCAGCGCGGCCTGGCGCCCGCCGATCTCGCCATGCATATCGTGCTGCCCGAGCTCGACGGCCGCATCCTGGCCGGCGCGATTTCCTTCAAGGGCGAAGTCGAAACCGACCCGGCGCTGGCCTTCCGCGCCTTCGCCAACCGACCCGAGGCGGATCGTGTCGCGCAGGTCGCCAAGCGTATCGCCGCATTTATTCGCCTGCAACGCACCGAGCGGGCCAAGCGCAAGCTGGCGATCCTGATCCCGGATTATCCGAGCGCGCCCGGGCGGACCGGTTACGCCGTTGGGCTGGATGTGCCGTCGAGCGTGCTCGCCATGCTGCACGACCTGAAGGAACAGGGCTATGCGGTTGAAGGGATTCCGCAATCGCCACGTGAATTGCTGGATGCGCTGGAGGCGAGCGGACACGGGCTTGGCTTGCAGGATTATCGCCCCCTTTCGGCCGAAGTGCCGGAGGCCGCACGAACTTCGGTCGAGGCCGCATG
>JAFKFE010000119.1 GCA_017308345.1 Alphaproteobacteria bacterium
CAAGGCGCGGTGGATATCGTGAAAGCGGCGTTTGAAACCTACTGGAGTCATGCCGACGACTTCAAGAAGAGTGCTTCGACCAACTGGGTGCCCTTCAAGCTGCCCGGGATCGACGCCAGTATCTCGTTCTCGCCACACTCAGCCGCTACGTCCCGCCTCAAGGGAATAGCCGACGACATACTCACCGCGCACTCGTCGGTTCTCTATTCGCTCGCCTTCCTTTGGCAGACACCGGGCCAAATCCGCGACGCGCTCCAGGATCGAACGAACAACAACGACGTTTTCGTGGCGGGGATATCAGAGAAGGCCACCGCCATCATGATCGCGTCAGGTACCACCAACGAAAAGCCGGTGCGGGTGGAGCCGTTGGACGATGACGCTCCCGAACCGTTTCGCAGCGAGCCGACCGGCCTAGTGGACAACAACGCCGGAACCAGAATGCACCACAAGTTCATCGTGCTGGATTTCGACACGGCCGCAGCGCGCGTCTATCTCGGTTCCTACAACATGTCCGTGGCGGCGGACAAAGACAATGGTGAGAACCTGGTACTCATTCGCGACCGTCGTACCGCTACCAGCTACATGGTCGAGGCCATGCGTATCGTCGATCATTATGAATTCCGGGCCGCGCTAAAGGACTCAAGCGAACGGCAAAAGGTGCTGAGACTTCAGCGCCCCCCCAAGGGCGGCGAGGAGCCTTGGTGGCGAAAGGACTGGGTGCAGCCTCACAGGATAGCCGACCGACTGCTCTTCAGTCGGTAGACGACCGCATTTTGTGTGCCGAGCGCTCTCCGTTTAAGCCACCTGTAAAATGCCAGCCAGTGCCGGCTTACCAGCGGGGGAACTAGACATTGACAACACACCTTTCCGCTCGACTCACCTGGCATGACGACGCTTGGAATGGTCGCATATGCAGCCGGCCGACGCTTGACGCCGCTTCTATGCTGCAGAGCACGGCGCGCATCCCGGAGCGACACGATCTAACACGCGGATCGCGGCCAACGGATCGGTGCCGTTCGCAAGGCCGCCGGTTACCTTCCACCGCACCGCATATCTGCAGATGTCGGCATTGCACGAAGTGAAGGATATCTAGTTCGTTCATGACCAGACCGCCAATCCCTATGTCGTCAACCAAAGCGACGAAGGGAAGAACGAGACTGTTCGGAATATGATCGTGGGAATCCGACCGATCAAAGGCTAACCAACCTCGGTGCTGCGTGTCCATCGCCCGGGTGGAGCACGTCGCGTACCATGAACACTGCCCCCGCGGAACCGAGCCGATCCGCTGTACGGCGGTCAGGCCCAGGCCTTGCACATTGTTGAGTAGAGAATCGACTGCATATGCTCTGGCAGGTCGAGTTCGCCGCGTGCCTCGATTTCTAGGTGGTAGTGACGATTTAACTATTTGAGCCAGATAGCGATAGCTGCGAG
>JAFKFE010000120.1 GCA_017308345.1 Alphaproteobacteria bacterium
CGTCAAGGACGCGCTGGTCGAGAAACTGGCGGAGCGCGCTGCAGCGACCCAGCCCGGCGATCCTATCGATCCGGCGTCCAGAATGGGTGCGATGGTGGACGCGCGGCACGCCGCGAACGTCATGCGTTTCATCGATGGCGGCAGGAAGTCCGCCCGGCTGGTGGCCGGAGGCGGCCAGGTCGCGGTCGATGGACGCGGCAGCTTCGTGCAGCCCACGATCTTCGACAATGTCACACCCGACGATCCACTGGCCCGCGACGAGATATTCGGCCCGGTGCTGTCGGTCATCGCCTTCGACAGCGAGGACGAGGCGATTCGAATTGCCAATGACAGCATTTACGGCCTGGCGGCGTCGCTGTGGACGGACAGCCTGTCGCGCGCCCATCGTGTCGCCGAGCGGCTACGCGTCGGCACGGTTTCCGTGAATACCGTCGATGCGCTGAGCCCGATGACGCCCTTCGGCGGCTTCAAGCAGTCCGGCTTCGGTCGCGACCTGTCGCTGCACGCGCTCGACAAATACACCGCGCTCAAGACCACCTGGATCAAGTACCGAGGAGCGGCCGCGACTTGATTGCAGCGACCAAACGGGCATCATAGAAGCCCATGCCGCTCCGTTTCACGCTCAGACAGCTCGAATATTTCGTCGCCTTTGGCGAAGCCGGCTCGATCGCCAAGGCGGCCGAGCAGGTGAACGTCTCGCCGCCCTCGATCTCGGCGTCGATCGCCCAGCTCGAAGCGGAATTCGGCGTTCAGCTCTTCGTGCGCAAGCATTCGCACGCGCTGGCGCTGACGGCGGGCGGCCGCCTGTTCCTCAAGGAGGCCGCGCGCCTGCTCAACGATGCCGACGCGCTGCACGACATCGCCGGCGATATCGCCGAAAAGGTGCGCGGACCGCTGGCGGTCGGTTGCCTGCTCACTTTCGCGCAGATTGTGCTGCCCACGCTGCGCAGGAAGTTCGAGGACGCCTATCCGGATGTGCGCGTGCGCCAGTTCGAGCGCAACCAGGGGCAATTGTTCGAAATGCTGCAGCGTGGCGAAATAGACGCAGCGCTCACCTACGATCTCGAACTGTCGCAGGACATGACCTTCGAGCCGCTGATGCAGTTGCCGGCCTATGTGATGCTGCCGGCCGCGCATCGGCTTGCGGGGCGGGCGGGCATCACGCCCGAGGAACTGGTCGACGAGCCGATGGTGCTGCTCGACCTGCCCTATAGCAGGGAATATTTCCTCTCGGCTTTCCAGGACCTGCGGCCGAAGATCGCCGAGCGCACCGGCGACATCGCCGTGATGCGTTCGATGGTCGCCAACGGCTTCGGCTACGGCATCGCCAATATGCGGCCGCTCAACGCCATGTCGCCGGACGGCAAGTTGCTGGTCTTCGTGCCTTTGATGGGCGACATCAGGCCGCTCACCATGGGAATTGCACTGC
>JAFKFE010000121.1 GCA_017308345.1 Alphaproteobacteria bacterium
CAGGTACATGTGCTCCATGGCGAGCACGGGCAGCTCGACGCCGACCATGCGGCCGATCTCGCGCGCCCACAGGCCGCCGCAGTTGACGACGTGCTCGGCATGGACGGTGCCCTGTTCGGTGACGACGTTCCAGGTGCCGTCAGGCTGCTGCGTGAGATCAACGACGCGGTTGCGCAGAACGATCTCGGCGCCGAGTTTCTTCGCCGCCTTTGAATAGGCGATGGTGGTGCCCGACGGGTCGAGATGGCCCTCGACCGGATCCCACATGGCGCCGACGAAGTTCTTCTCGTCCATCAGCGGGAACATGGCCTTGGCTTCCGAAGGCGTGATCAGCTCGGTGTCCATGCCGAGATAGCGGCCCTTGGCGTGGGCCAGCCGCAGGAAGTCCATGCGCTCCGGCGTATCGGCCATCATCACGCCGCCGGTCAGGTGCAGCGAACAGGACTGGCCGGAAAGCTCCTCGATCTCCTTGTAGAGTTGCACCGTATAGGCCTGCAGCTTGGCGACGTTGGGGTCGCCGTTCAGCGTATGAAAGCCGCCCGCCGCATGCCAGGACGAGCCGGAGGTCAGCTCCGAGCGCTCGATCAGCATGATGTCGGTCCAGCCGGCCTTGGCGAGATGATAGAGCACCGAGCAGCCGACGACGCCGCCGCCGATGACAACCGCTTTTACATGAGATTTCATACAGATAGTTCCGTCTTGTGCAATGTGGAGTCAGAAATGGAGACGAATGGCGGGCATTTGCCCGGCCGAACGACGATTAGAAATCCGTCGGCGCGCCGCCTTCGGCGCGGCGCTTCCCGACGAAGTCGTTGAGCTCCTCGCGGATCGCCGGATCCATATACGGCTCCTCGTAGGAGGCAAGGCGCTCCTTCCACACCTTGTTGGTGCGTTCGAGCGCCGTCGGTGAGCCCGCCTCGGTCCAGGTCTCGAAGTTGCGCCAGTCGGAGACGATGGGCGAGTAGAAGGCGGTCTTGTAACGTTGCTGCGTGTGCTGGGTGCCGAAGAAATGGCCGCCCGGGCCGACCGACTGGATGGCGTCGAAGCCAAGCGCGTCCTCGGAGAGGTCGAGCGGGGTGAGGAATTCGGCCACCATCTGCAAAAGGTCGATGTCGAGGATGGTCTTTTCGTAGGAACAGCGCAGGCCGCCTTCCAGCCAGCCGGCGCCGTGCATCATCAGGTTGCCGCCGCCCTGGATCGCGCCCCAGAGCGAGAAGACGCTTTCATAGGCGGCCTGCGCGTCGACCGTGTTGGCGGCGCAGGTGTTGGAGGTGCGGTAGGGGATGTTGTAGCGGCGGGCGAGCTGGCCGCCGACGAGCTGCGCCTTCATGTATTCGGGCGTGCCGAAGGCCGGCGCGCCCGATTTCATGTCGACGTTGGAGGTGAAGCCGCCATAGCCGACCGGCGCGCCCTTCTTCACCATCTG
>JAFKFE010000122.1 GCA_017308345.1 Alphaproteobacteria bacterium
GGCTGACCAATCCTGCCGCGAGGCCGCCGGACGCCGCCGGCTGCCCCGATTGTCGTGGGACGGGCAAGCTGCCGTTCCGGGGGAAAAATGCCCACCTCGCCGAGGTCGTCATCTGCCACTGCGGCGGCCTGGGATGGGTGCCGGCTTCCTCGGCGACCATGACCTGCATCTGGCCGTAGATCTCCTTGCGCTTGGCCTGGTCGAGCGAGCCGCGCGCCTCGACGAGCATCTTGTCGAACTTCTCGGACTTGTACTGGCTCTCATTCCACGGCGCGTTGGAGGCATAGAGCAGCGAGAACAGGATGTCCGGCGTCGGGCGCGGATTGATGTTGCCGAAGTGGATCGGCGCCTTGAGCCAGTAATTGTCCCAGTAGCCGTCGGACGGGACGCGCTGGACGTCGAGCTTCATGCCGATGTCGGCGCCGGCCGCCTGGACGATCACGGCCATATCGATCGAGGACGTGGCCGCGTCCGAGGCAATCACCGGGATGGACTGGCCGAGCAGGCCCGCCTTCTGGAAGTGGAACTTCGCCTTGTCCGGATCGAAAGCCTTCGGCTTGAGGTCGGGATTGTGGAAGATGTTGGCTGGCGATACCGGCTGGTCGTTGCCGATTTCGCCGAGACCGCGCAATGCCGATTTGACGATCTGCTCGCGGTTGACGAGATATTTCATGCCGGCGACGAAGTCGGCCTTGCTGCCCGGATCCATGTCGAGGCGGATGTTGAGGTCGGTGTAGTTGCCTGAGGTCGTCTTCGACAGTTCGAAGCCCTGCTGGCCGCCGATGAGCTTCATCGCGCGTGGATTGATCGAGGCGGCGAAGGCGATATCGCCGGACAGAAGCGCGTTGACGCGGGCGCTGTCGTCGCTGATGGCGATGAACTCGAAGGAGTCGAGATAGGGCTTGCCCGATTTCCAGTAGTTCTTGTTCTTGGTGACGACTGAGCGCACGCCCGGCTCGAAGGTCTCGAGCACGAAGGCGCCGGTGCCGTTGCCCTTGGAGAAATCCGTGGTGCCGTCCTGGACGATCATGAAGTGATGCAGCGCCAGGATGGTCGGCAGGTCGGCATTCGGGTCGGCGAGCGTGATTTCGACGGTCGACTTGTCGACGGCCTTGAAGCCGGTCATCTGCGCGGCGATCTTGGCGACCTTGGAGCCGACCGCTTTGTCGAGGTGACGCTTCAGCGAGAAGACGACGTCGTCTGCGGTAAGGTCCTTGCCGTCATGGAAGGTGACGCCCTTGCGCAGCTTCACGGTCCAGGTCTTGGCGTCCTTGCTGTCGAAGCTTTCGGCCAGCTCCATCTGGGTGACGCCATCCTTGTCGAGGAAGGTCAGGCGGTTGTAGAGCGAGCAGCAGCGGACATAGTCGGTGGAGAGCGAGGCCTTTGCCGGATCGAGCGTGTCGGCGGTCGAGGACGACCAGCCGGC
>JAFKFE010000123.1 GCA_017308345.1 Alphaproteobacteria bacterium
GGGCGCTCGTGGTGCTCGGCAACGTCGTCGGCGGGATCCTCGCCGCGCTCATCGGCATGGCGGTCGGCCGTCGCGGACGGCGGTTGCCGGCGGTCGCCGCCGCCGAGTCGGGCGAGGACGCATGACGCCCCTGCTGCAATTCGGCCTTGTCGTCGCGGCGAACGAATTGCCCGACTTCATTCCGCTCTTCCTCGAGTTTCTCTCTGCCCGTCCGTTTGAAGAGGCGAGGGGCTTGCTCAACGAAACAGCCCATATCTTCTCGTTGCTGGAAGAGCGGCTTGCCAAGCGCGAGGCCGGCTATGCCGCCGTGTTCGCGGCCATTCGCTCGATTGCCGGCGAGCCCGCCATGGTGGCGGACGCCGCCGAAATCGACGAGCCCGACGATCTGGCGGCCATCGACGCGGCCTGGGAAGAGACAGCCGTAGCGTTCGGTCCCGGGAATGCGACCGACGGATGTTCCGTCGACCGGCTGAGAATCCAGATGCGCGCCGCCAATCGCGATGCGCGCAACAATGCGGCCTGACGGAGGGGAGCTATGTCCGACACAATCAACCACGCGCTCTTTGGCTGGTATCCCTATCTCTGCCTGACCGTCTTCCTGCTCGGCAGCCTGATCCGGTTCGATCGCGAGCAATACACCTGGAAGACGGGATCCTCGCAGCTTCTGAGGCGGCGTGAACTCCGCTGGGGCTCCAACCTGTTCCATGTGGGCATCCTGATGATCTTCGCCGGCCACTTCGTCGGCCTGCTGACGCCGATCTGGGTGTTCGATGCGCTTGGCGTCTCGCACAGCTTCAAGCAGGGATTGGCGATCGCCGCCGGCGGCATCGCCGGTGTTGCCTGCTTCATTGGCATCGCGCTTCTTGCCCATCGCCGGCTGTTCGATCCGCGCATCCGCAACACGTCCGCCCCGGGCGATATCGCGATCCTGCTGCTTCTGTGGCTGCAACTCACGCTCGGCCTCTCCACCATCTTCGTCTCGCTCGGTCACATGGACGGCCACGAGATGGTGAAATTCATGAACTGGGCCCAGGGCATCCTCACCTTGCAGCCGGCGGCCGCAGCCTATGTCGCCGACGTCAATCCCATCTTCAAGGCGCATCTCCTGCTCGGCATGACGATCTTCCTGGTCTTCCCGTTCACCAGGCTGGTTCATGTCTGGAGCGCGCCGGTCTGGTATCTCGGCCGTCCAGGCTATCAGGTCGTGCGCACACGCTTCGCGACCCGCCGGTCGCCTGGGCCCGTGCCGGCGGTGCAATCCGCCGCGCCGGCGCGGCGGCCCACCGCCACTCCTTCCCACCAGCCTGCGGAGTAGATCATGGCCGCGCTCGTCATCGACCATTCCGCCGGCCGCGAACCGTCCGAACATCCGCACGAACACCGGCCCGCAACTCCCGAGACGGCGCCGTCCCGCGAACGCGTGGC
>JAFKFE010000124.1 GCA_017308345.1 Alphaproteobacteria bacterium
CCTCGGACGCTCGGTCAGGTCGACGACGCGGACCCACCTGTCGGCGCCGGCGCGCAAGGTCACTTTCAGGCCAAGCGCCCTCTCAGCCGCCTCGAAGGGCGTCCTTGCCTCGGCCGCATGGACGGCGACGATGGTTTCGCCGTCCATCTCCTCGACGCGATAGGTCTTCATGCGCGCCTCCCGGGGCGCCCCGCCGTCTCGCTTCTCGCGTGGCCGCAATCATATTAGAAAATACGAATGTATATCAAGCTTGCGAGGCTCGCTGCCGTGATCTAGCCCTGCGGGATTGGAGGGGCGCCGTAGCCGCGCAGGCCGGTTCCGTTGCAGGCCTGGCAGGAAACCCGCTGGCCCGGGCAATTGTCGCGCAACACACCCGAGGGACAGCACGTTCCGTCCGACGCCACCCGCTTTTCGCACTCGAACACCTTGCCGGCGCCCAGGCATCGGGGACAGGCGAACTTCCTGAATTCGCTCAAGCGAGCCTCCGGCTATTTCACGAGCGCCCGGCAACGCGCGGACCATGCCGCCGGTTCCATCGCGAACGCGGCTTCGTCCCGTCCGCGACATTATATGTTAGTGGCGACTAATGTTCTAGGAGTATCGCCCGAGAGAGGTGGCAGGGAAGCGGCTTTTATCGCCCCTGTCGAGGGTGGAGATTGGGTGCTCCACCACATACTTCCTTCACCAGTTCGCGCAGCCAGCGATGCGCCGGATCGGCATCGAGCCTCGGGTGCCACAGCAGCGAGATCGTCAGCGGGGCGAGCTTCACCGGCAGGGCGAAGGTGAACAGCCCATCGCGCAGCGCGCCCGTATAGCGCTCCGGCACGGTGGCGATGAGGTCCGAGCCGCGCGCCAGCGCCAGCGCCTCGGCGAAGCCGCCGACCACCGTCGCGATCGTCCTGGACAGCCCGGCGAGTTCCAGCGCGTCATCCACGGGGCCGCGGTCGAGGCCGCGGCGCGAGATCAGTATGTGGCGGCCGGCGGCGAAGCGGGCGGCGGTGATCTTGCCTTCGCTCAAGGGGTGGCCGGCCCGCGCGACGCCGACGAAGCGGTCGCCAAACAGCGCCCGCGCGCGCACCTCCGGCCCGGTCGAGCCGCCGATCACGCCGGTCTCGAGATCGACCGCGCCCTCGCGCATCGGGCCGCTGTCCTTGTCCGGCTTGGGCACGAAGCGCAGTTGCACGCCCGGCGCTTCCCCGGCCACGCGGGCCAGCAGCGCCGGGCCGAAATTCTCGACGAAACCGTCGCTGTTGCGCAGCGTGAAGCTGCGCCTGAGCCGCGACAGGTCGAGCCGCTCGGCCGGCCGCAGCACCGCTTCCGCCTCCTTCACCAGACGGCCGACCTCGGAACTCAGTTCGAGGGCGCGCGGCGTCGGCACCAGGCCGCGCCCGGCGCGCACCAGCAGCGGATCGCCCGTTGCTTCG
>JAFKFE010000125.1 GCA_017308345.1 Alphaproteobacteria bacterium
CCCGTCATGATGCGGTGGGCTGCGCCCGCAGCCAGCACACCAGGCGGATCACCCGCGCTCGTGCGCCCCACCGCGGGGAGAACCAGAGGCACGCCTTTCCTGCCGGTCAGGCTTATCGCATAGCCGTCCATTGCCGCCTGATCGAAAGGCGGGATAGCGCGAGGTGCTTCGATGGCCGCTGCCAGGACACGTCCGACGGCATCAGCCAGCGGCACCATCTCCGGCTGATCCAGCGGCGGTGCCAATGCGATGGCTGCGCTTCGCGCCGTTTCGAAAGGCACAGCACCGGTGCTTGAGCAGAAGCAGCTGTCGGGCAGTGTTGCCGGCATGATCATGCCTCGACGTCCGGCAGTGTCTTTTCGAGAATTGCGCGCATGGCCGCGAGCCCGGGATCCTGCGCGCGGTTCATGAGACCGATGAGCTGGGTCCAAAGATCGTCGGAGGCGGTATCCAGGAAATTTCGGACGGCGGAACCGACGATATCGGCCGGTGAACGACCGGCTGCGTCGGCGGCCGCGGCCAGGCGCGCCAGCAAGGCCGGCTCATCGAAAGCGGCAACGACAGCCATGGCCGCTTTCGGGTCCTCGAGCGAGGCGATAATATCTCCGAGCATCATATCCTCCTCACTGCACCAGCGGCGAGGATGCGCCGTCGATGACAATGCCGCCAATGTCCGCCCGGCCGACAAGGAGAGACACATATTGCGCGGTCGCCTGTCGGCCGACATGCTCGGCGAGGTAGGCGGCGATGCGCTCGCACACGGCCTCGAACGGAAGCTGACGGCCGTCGATACGCCGCGTCAGGCGGATGAGGTGGACACCGTAGGGCGTCTCGACCGGCGCCGAGATATCCCCTGGTGCGAGATCGACGAGAGCGGCCTCGAATTCCGGCGTCGTGTCGCCCGGCCCGATCTGGCCGAGGCTGCCGCCAACGGCTCCCGACGGGCAGTCCGAGCAGTCCCGCGCCAGCGCCGCGAAACGCTCAGGCGCCGCCGCCAGGCTGGTCCTGAGCGACAGCGCCTTTTCACGCGCGGCGGCGAAGGCTTCGCGATCATCGCGGCGGGCCGCTATGAGGATATGGTCGGCCTCGTAGAGCGAGGGCGTCACGAAGCGGCGAAGATTGTTCTCATAGAATCGCCGCAGCATCTCCTCGTCCGCCTCGGGAACGCGGACCTCGCGCTCAATCAGGCCGCGCACGAGCGCGTCTTCGATGGTCTCCCGGCGCCCATCCTGATCGGTCCGCTGCTCGGTGGCGATACCGAGGCGCCGCGCTTCCTGCAGGAGCAACTCGCGGATGACGAGCGCGCGGGTCGCGGCGCGCCAGCCCTCGCCGGGATTGCGGGCGGGAAAGTTCTGCCCCTCGGCGGCGATCGCCTTGCGCGATATCGCCACGCCGTTGACGGTTACTGGCGGCATCGCCAC
>JAFKFE010000126.1 GCA_017308345.1 Alphaproteobacteria bacterium
GCTGATCAACACCGCCGGCGGGCTGACCGGCGGCGATCGTCTCGGCTGGGCGATCGAGGTTGGCCCCGACGCCTGCGCCTCCATTACCACCCAGGCCTGCGAGAAGGTGTATCGCGCCGCCGCCGACAGGGCCGAGGCGAGCGTCGGTCTGCGAGTCGGCCCCGGCGGCCGCATGGCCTGGCTGCCGCAGGAAACCATCGTCTTCGATCGTGCCGCCTTCGCCCGCACGCTGGATGTCGAGCTCGCCGACGATGCCGAGGCGCTGCTGCTGGAAGCCACGCTGTTCGGCCGGCTCGCGATGGGCGAGCGGACGGTTCGAGGCACTTTCCATGACCGCTGGCGGGTCCGCCAGGGCGGCGCGCTGATCCATGCGGAGGATCTTCGCATCGGCCCTGACATCGCGGCGACGCTCGAGCGGCCGGCGGCGACCGGCGGCGCGCTTGCCATCGCCACATTGCTGCTCGTTTCGCCGCGGGCCGAAAGCCTGCTGGAGCCGGCGCGCGCCATCATCGGCGATCCCGCCATCGGTGGCCCCGTTATCAGTGACGACGGCGGCGCCAGTTTCTGGAGCGTCGGCCGATCTGGCAAGCTTCTTGCGAGGCTAACCGCCGGCGACGGCTACCAGCTCCGCAAGCGGCTGGTTCCGCTCGTCGAACTGCTCAATGGGCAGGCGGGCCTGCCCAAATTGTGGTCACTCTGATTCTAAAACATCGGGACATCGCATGAACCTGACGCCGCGTGAAAAGGACAAGCTGCTCATCGCCATGGCGGCGATGGTGGCGCGCAAGCGCCTGGAGCGCGGTGTCAAGCTCAATCACCCGGAAGCCATCGCCCTGATCACCGACTTCGTCGTCGAGGGCGCGCGCGACGGCCGCCCGGTCGCGGAGCTGATGGAAGCCGGCGCCCATGTCGTCACCCGCGCCCAGGTCATGGAGGGCATCGCCGAGATGATCCACGAAGTCCAGGTCGAGGCGACGTTTCCCGACGGCACCAAGCTGGTGACCGTGCATGAACCGATCCGGTGAGGGGAAGGAGCGATGCTGGAGCTCAGGCCCAATTGCGAATGTTGCGACAAGGATCTGCCGCCGGAGGCAACCGATGCGCTGATCTGCACCTTCGAATGCACCTTCTGCGCCGACTGCGTCGACAATGTGCTGGGCGGTGTTTGCCCCAATTGCGGCGGTAATTTCTCGCCGCGGCCGATTCGGCCCGCGGCCAGGCTCGCGAAATATCCGGCATCGACCAGGCGCGTGCTCAAGGCCGAAGGCTGCGGCCCGCGCAAGGCCGCTTAAACGGGGCAATTGGAAAGGGCAGAAAGATGATCTCCGCTTCGACGAAACGCAGCACGCTCGCCGCCATCCTCCTGTTGGCCGCGGCGATGCCGGCTGAAGCCCATGTAGGCGCCGGCACGACTTCTTCC
>JAFKFE010000127.1 GCA_017308345.1 Alphaproteobacteria bacterium
CGCCGACGAAGTGAAGCACCTCGACGATGTCGCGGTTGGTAAGCGTCATGGGGGGCTCCGTTGGCTGCCGCTCACACAAACACGATGGGGTTTTTCTCGCGCCGTGCCATGCGGATCAATTCGGATAGTCCATCGGCAAATTCCCGGACCCATGGGTCGGAGCTGGATTCGATGAGCTTCAATTCGCTTTCGAGTTCACCGAAGCCAGGCTCTTCGATTGCGTCTCCGGTGTGGCTGCCGGAATAGAGGACGACCCGTTCCAAAGCCGATCCTCCCCCGAGATGGCCGGCAATCGCGTCCCGAAGCGCGGCAACGTGCATGACATTCCCGACTCGCCACGAGCGCATCGTGACGGCGTCCCAGTCGAGATCCACGCCTTCGGGATCGACGACCCAGCATTCGCCTGTCATCGGCTCACGCCCAAATCGATAACCTGGGAATTCCCTTTCCATCGCCGAGATACTTTTGAAAACCGCTATGTCGAGACCCATGCCGATCCTCTTGGGAGCCTTGAGCCATTCTTACATTTGACATCGTTGAACGGTCAAAGCTGACATAGGTAGCCGCTGAAATCGCCGGAGATAGCGCGGACGCGACTCGCGTGGTTTGTGCCCCACTCGACTTGTCGTTACTGGTAACAGTATCCACCCAAGCTTGCGCCACGTTCGCCCAGATAAACTCAGGCGCCTTGCGCCGGCCCGTTCATGTTCGAGACGTCAAGCAAGGAGGCCGGCCTCGTTCGCCGGATGCTGGACGGGCGAGCCGATTGAGCGCCGCCGGCCACCAATCGAGAAATGCGGCGTAAACCGCTGAAATCCTTAACACCATTTTCATCCTGCTCGCCTAACCACGAAGGCCATGACAAGGCATGATGAGCGGCAGGCTTCGGGTCCTTCTTCCGAGGGGCGCGGCGGAGCCGTGGATGCCGGCATCCTGCGCGATCAGCTCGCCGATCTGAACAAGGGCATCTTCATTGCGATGGCCGTCGGCACGGTCCTTTCGGCGCTGATCCTGGCGGTGCAGCTTTTGTGCGGCGGCAGCCTTGCCGCGGTGCCGTGGTTCGCCGTGATCGCCCTGCTAAACGGCGCGCGCATGGTGCTTGCGCTTTCCCGGACGGAGGGCGGGCCGGAGGCGGCCGCCGGCCGTCTTTCCCTCTATGGCGTGCTGGCGCTGGCGTCGGGCGTCGCTTGGTCTTTTCTGGCGCTGCTGACGGACGGATACGCTACCCCGCAGGCGCCCCTCTATCTGATCGTGCTTGCCGGCATCTCGGCCGGTTCGGTCACCTATGGCGCGCCCTACGCGCCGGCTTCGATCAACTTCATCATGCTGCCGCTTCTTACCGCCGCCGCCTGCGTGCTGGCGCATGGCGGCGCCGGCAACTACGTGCTGGGCTTCACCATCCTGCTTTTCCTCGGCACC
>JAFKFE010000128.1 GCA_017308345.1 Alphaproteobacteria bacterium
GGTCGACGACCGTCAGCATTTCCTTCGGGATGGCCTTGGTGGCCGGGAGAAACCGGGTGCCGAGACCTGCGACCGGGAAAACTGCCTTGCGAACGCGCTTCATGCTGACACCCCTGCGTTTCAGCCCATTATCCGCTCGGCGATGTGCTCCGCAATCCCCCCGGACATTTTCACGGCGGATTCATTTCCACGCCGGAATCATTTTCGCGCCGGAATGTCGGGCTATCGAATGGCCAGGTCGAATGTGAGAGCTGAAAGCCGCGACGCATCTTTTCGTTCCTGGCGGCACCTATGGTAAACTAAATACTAACCCGGTTCGGCGTTGAATGATCCTTCCTGATTTGACGAAGGAGGAAATGATGTCCGTTCGCAACACCGCGAGGCGCCTGACCGCGCTGGCGACCGCCGCCGGCCTCACGCTCGCCCTGCTGATGCCCGCCGGACCCGCTTTCGCGGATGCGGGATTCCGCCAGTGGGTCGCCGGCTTCCGCGCCACCGCGGTCGCGGGCGGCGTTTCGGGTGCTGTCTACGATCAGTCCATGAGAGGCATCGAGCCCGACCCGGTCGTGCTGGAAAAAGCCCGCACCCAGCCGGAATTCACCGCGCCCGCCTGGGACTATTTCGACAACCGCGTGCATGACCAGTCGGTGGCCAACGGCCAGGCGATGGCGCGCAAGTGGAAGCCGTGGCTCGATCGCATCGAGGCGCGGTTCGGCGTCGACCGCAACATCCTTCTGGCGATCTGGTCGATGGAATCGAACTATGGCGAGATCCTCAAGCGCGACGACATCATGCGCAACGTCATCCGTTCGCTGGCAACGCTCGCCTATGGCGATCCGAAGCGATCGAAATATGCCCGCACCCAGCTGATCGCGGCTTTGAAGATCCTGCAGACCGGCGACATCGACGAGAGCCACCTGATGGGTTCCTGGGCCGGCGCGATGGGCCAGACGCAGTTCATCCCGACCAGCTATCAGCGCTATGCGGTCGACATGGACGGCAACGGCAGGCGCGACATCTGGAACTCGATCCCCGACGCGCTGGCGACCTCCGCCAATCTGCTCAAGAAGAACGGCTGGCAGGCCGGCAAGACCTGGGGCTATGAGGTGACCATACCAGCCGGCAAGCTGCCCGGCGGAGCAAAAACGCTCGCCCAATGGCAGGCGCTCGGCGTGGTCAGGGCCAATGGCAAGCCATTCAGGAACCTGACGGACAAGGCCACGCTGAAAGTGCCGGACGGCAGGGGTGGCCCCGCCTTCCTGATGATCAGGAATTTCTCGGTCATCAAGGCCTACAACAATGCCGACAAATACGCCTTGGCCGTCGGCCTTCTGGCCGACGAGATCGCCGGCGGCACCGGCCTGGTGCAGGACTGGCAGCGGCCTTTCACCAAGCTCAGCTTCGAGGAGCGGCAGGAAC
>JAFKFE010000942.1 GCA_017308345.1 Alphaproteobacteria bacterium
GATCGTCGCCGCCGCCGAACAATCCGAGCAGTCCGAGATTGTAGAGGACGAAAGGCACGATCAGCAACGGGACGGCACCGAACATCTGGGCGACCCCAATGGGGCACCCTTTTGTAAAATCCGCGGCACACGCGCCGTCAAGGCTTTTCGCCGACGCGGCGAACACGCTCTAAGACCTAATGAAATAACGATGTCAGCCGGTTGCCTCCGTCCTGCCAATGCGTGCGACCTTGCCCGAAAGGCCTGCCAAACAAAAAGACCGGCCAGGGGCCGGTCTTTTTAAACGTCACCAACCGTGGAAGCTTCTCAGCTTTCCTTCGGCTCCAGGACCTGGCGGCCGCGATACATGCCGGTCTTCAGGTCGATGTGGTGCGGGCGGCGCATTTCGCCGGAATTCTTGTCCTCGACATAGGTCGGGGCCTTGAGGGCGTCGGCCGAGCGGCGCATGCCGCGCTTCGACGGAGAGGTTTTTCTTTTTGGAACGGCCATGGATATGCTCCACTACATGGTCAAAATGCCCCGGCAACCCTCGCGAAAGGGCCGCATCGAGGCCATAATCTGAGAAAGTCGGGTGCCTATACACGCCTTGCGCCGTTTTGGCCAGCACTGGCCGCGAATTTTTTTGAGCCGGCGACGCTTCGTCCTAATCGAGGCATCCGACATAGGCGCCGGACCGGCTTGCGCGCCTTTCTATCAGCGAGGCCAGCCGCCGCAGGCCCGGGCCCGGCTTGGCCGGGTTGCGCGCGATCGGATTGGGCAAGGTGACGGCAAGCAACGCCGCCTGCCGGCGCGACAACTGCTTGGCCGAGACGCCGAAATGGTGCCGGGCGGCGGCCTCGATGCCGTAGATGCCCGGTCCCCATTCGGCGACGTTGAGATAGATCTCCATGATCCTGCGTTTCGACATCACCGCATCGAAATAGACGGCCAGGGGCAGCTCGACGACCTTGCGCACGCTGCTGAGGGGCCGCGCCCAGAGAAAAAGGTTCTTCACCGTCTGCATTGTGATGGTGGACGCGCCACGCGTCGCCTCGCCGGCCAGCGCATCGTCGACGACGCCCCTCAATTCGCCGAGATCGACGCCGCGATGGAAGCAGAACTGCCCGTCCTCCGACATGATCACCGAATGCGCCAGCACCGGCGCCACGTCGTCGATCGACACCCAGCGGCGGTCATAGCCGGAAAAGGTCACGAGGTCCTTCAGCATCAAGGTCGAGACCGGATGCACGAAGGACGGCAGGTAAAGGAAGGTGAGCACGGCGGGTATGGCCGCCAGCACGAGCGCGACGACGAGGCAGCGCCGGCCGATGCGCCTCAGACCGGCGCGGTTCAGGCGCCGTGGCCGCGCCATGTCCAGCCCTTCGCTTCCATGTTCGACGATCGGTTCCGTCAAGCCGCCCCACCCGTGCCTCGCCCC
>JAFKFE010000518.1 GCA_017308345.1 Alphaproteobacteria bacterium
CGGCACGCCACCCGCCGCCGGGCGGGCGTCGACGGAAAGTTCCATGCCGGGCAGCCGCGACAGGCGATCGGCCAGCGCGACATGGAAAGCGCGCACGCAATCGCCGTTCAGGCGCAGATTCAGGCGCATTGCCGGCATCCGGGCGACTTGCATCCGGAGCTGGCAGGCAGGGCCGCCAGGTCAAATTCCCGCCGCATGAACACGATGTCTCCAGTTTCAGGCTGCACTTAAATTCTACTGCGGCGGTGCAAACATCGTGCCAGCGCGGCATGAATTTATGAACATAATTAACAGTGTTTTAATCGTTGCCGGGAATAGCTAGGGCAACGCCGCATGTCTCGTCCTGCCGGCCGATGGAGCATTGTCGGAGCGACCTTTGCAACCACCCCTGCTCATGGTGCCTCAGCAGAACGCTCCGGAGGCGGTCGCGCCGGCCCCGGCCTATCACGCGCCCGCGCCCGCGACCGCCACGGTCGAGCTTGGCGATCTCGGCCGCATCCTGTTGCGCCGCCGCTTCATGATCCTCGCCACCGTCCTGCTGCTCACCGCCGCGACGCTCGTCTACAGCTTCCTGACGCCGGCGCTCTACTCCTCGACGGCGCAGATCATCGTCGACCCCGAGGACCTCCAGGTCGTCACCAACGACGTCAATCCGAGCCGCATCTCGCCCGATGGCGGCATCACCCAGGTCGAGAGCCAGGTCAGCGTCGCGCAGTCGAACGGCGTCCTCCTGCGCGCGATCAAGGCCACCAACCTCACCGAGGATCCGGATTTCAACGGGCAGGGCGGTCTCGGCCGCTGGATGGGCATGCTCTTCGGCGACAGCGGCGGCGACAGGACGGCGACCACGCTGGATTCGCTGCGCCGCGTGCTCGCGGTGAAGCGCGACGACAAGGTGCTGGTGCTCAACATCATCATCACCGCCAGGAGCGCGCAGAAGGCGTCCGATCTCGCCAACGCCATCGCCAATGCCTACCTCGCCGACCAGGCCGACGCGCGCAAGGACAAGGCGGCCAAGGCCTCGCAGGCGATCACCGCGCGGCTCGACGAGCAGCGCAAGCGCGTCGAGCAGGCCGAGAACGCGGTCGAGGCCTACCGCTCGCAGCACAACATGGTGATGGCCCAGGGCAATCTGGTGAGCGACCAGGAACTGACCGGGCTCAATGCCGAACTGACCGCCGCGCAGGCCCGCACCCAGCAATTGAAGGCCCAGGTCGATCAGTTGCGCCGGCAAGGCGGCGCGCCGGACGCGACCTCGGAAGCGACGCGCTCCTCGACGATCTCGAGCCTCAGGGCGCAGGAAGCGGCGCTGGTCGACCAGATCGCGCAGCTCGGCACCGGTCTCGGCCCACGCCACCCCTCGATGATCGCCGCCCAGCAGCAGCTGCGCGACCTGCGCGTGCTGATCCAGCGCGAGCTCGGCCGCATCGTCACTGCGGCGGAGACCGACTATGAGCGCTCGCTGGCCAACCAGCAGGCGCTGCAGGCCAAGGTGCAGGCGCTCAAGTCGAAATCGCTCGACACCGACCAGGCCTCGGTGCGCCTGCGCGAATTGCAGCGCGACCTCGACGCGGTGCGCACCGTCTATGCCAACTACCTGCAGCGCGCCCAGGAAACGCGCGAACAGACCAATGTCGACAGCACCAATGCCCGCATCATTTCCGAGGCCATGCCGGCGCTGAAGAAGAGCTGGCCGCCGAAGGGGCTGCTTCTGTTCGGCGCCATCTTCGGCGGGCTGGCGCTGGGCGTCGGCATGGCGCTGATCGCCGAATATCTTTCGCCGACCGTGCTTTCCGCCAACCAAATGCAGTCGGCCATCGAGGCGCCGGTGCTGGGCGTGCTGCCGGGCAAGGCCCGCCGCCGCTGGGGCCGCTCCGGCATTGTTGCCCAGAAGACCGACGCGGTGGCGGGGCTGGCGCTGCAGCGCATCGCCGCCGCCACCAGGCGCCCGCCCGACTGGCCGCTGGCGCCCTCGATCCTGGTGGCGTCGCCGCCCGAGGACAAGGCGCAGCGGTCCAGGGTGGCATGGCAGCTCGCCAATGCGGCGGCGGCCAGGGGCCGCCGCGTCCTGTTCATCGACATCAATGCCGGCAAGGGCCAGAAGGACCCGCAGCCCGGCGTGCTCGACGTGCTGCGCGGCGAATATCCGCTCGACGCGGTCAGCCGCTATGCGCCCGGCAGTTCCGTGGCGCTCATCGGCAGGGGTCGGCCGGCCGCTGTGTTCCAGGAAGCGCAGGCGCTCTATTTCGCCCATCGCATGCTGGCCGAGGCCAGCCACAGCTTCGAGCTCGTCGTCGTCGACGGCGGGGCGCTGGCGGACGACCTCAACGTGCTGCCGCTGGTCGCCATGGCCGACGAGATCCTGCTCGTCGCCAGGCTGAACGCGACGCCGATGCGCGACGTCGCCACGACCTCGGAAGCGGTCTCGGTCATGGGGCGGCTGCCGACCGGCGCCATGCTGGTCGACGAGGCGGCCTGACATGGCCTCGGTCTTGGCTGGTCCGGCCCGGCCTGTCCCTGCCTCGGGCCGTGGCATGGCCGGCCGGCGTGTCGTCCCGGTCGACGCGCTGACCAGGCTCGGGCTGACGGTCGCGGTGCTGCTTTTGTTTTCCGTCTCCGGTGGCATGCTGTGGCTGGTCGGCTATAATTACGACGGCCTGCAGGGCAGCGCGCTGAGCAAGATCCACCCGTCCACCTATCTCTTCGTGCTCGTCTTCGCCTGGCGTTCCTGCACCTTCGGCAATCCGGTCGGCTATGCGGTCCATGTCGCCAACAGGCGCCCGGCCACCGTGCTGATGGCGGTGATCGCGACGGTGCTTCTCTTCGTCGTCATCGCCAGGCAGCGCCCCGGCATGGCCGGCATGATCGACACTTACGTGGCGCCCGCGCTGCTCGTGCTTCTGCTGAGCGAGGACGACGAGAAGACCTTCGCCCGGCTGCAACTCGTCATCCATGCCGTCATGACGGCGAACGCGCTGCTGGCGCTCTTCGAGTTCGGCACCAGGCATCTGGTGTTCCCCTACAGGTTCGACGGCGCCGTGTTCGTCAACGACACGCGCTCCACGGCGCTGCAGGGGCATCCGCTCTCCAACGCCACCGTCACCTCCATCTACGTGCTGTCGCTGCTTTCCGGGTCGCGCTCCCTGTCGACGCCGCTCAGGCTCGGGCTCGTCGGCCTGCAGTTCTGCGCGCTGGTCGCCTTCGGCGGCCGTTCGGGCATGGTGCTGACGATCGTGCTCGGCGGCGCCTATATGCTGATCCGCGGCCTGGCGCAGCTCAGGACCGGACGCGTCAATCTGCTGGGCGCGGCCCTGGTCATCATGCTCGCCGCGCTGCTGCCGCTCGCGGTCGCGCTCGCCGGCTATTACGGCTTCTTCGACGCGCTGCTCGAGCGCTTCGTCTCCGACAGCGGCAGCGCCAATGCCCGCGTCGAGATGTTCGATCTGTTCAGGCACCTGGAATTGCGCGACCTGATCGTCGGCCCCGATGTCGACCTGCTCGACAGCATGCGCCGCATCACCGGCCTGGAACAGGGCATCGAGAATCCGATCCTGCGCATGACGCTCTACCAGGGCGCCTTCTTCACGCTTCTGATCTTCTTCGGCTTCGCCCTGTTCATGCACGAGGTCGCGCGCCGCTGCCATCCGGGCATATGGCTGCCGATGCTCGGCTGGCTCATCCTGCTCAACACCTCCGAAAGCATTGCGTCGAAGACGACGCTGATGACCAAATTCGTGGTCATGGCGCTGGTGCTGTACAGGCCGGCGAGGGGGATGGTGCGCCAAGGGACGCCCGCGCGGCACTCTACGGGGCACGAGGGAACTCCGGGCGGCGTACTCGGCGCCCAGAGGCACCTACGCCGAACGTGAAGCCTCAATCCCCCGGCATCGTCAGCCCGAGCGCCTCGACCATGGCCGGGTCGAGCGCGCGCGTGGTGTCGTCCATCATGCCCATGCCGTCGAACAGATCCCAAAATGCCCAGGGAAAGCCGGCCGCTTCGGCGCTCTGCCGCACATCGGCGATGTAGCGGGCGCGGTCCGGATTGGGGGCGGCGGTGTAACGGGCGTCGGTGCGCAGCGCGCCGAACTCGCCCATGATGACGCGCCCGGGCGCGATGCCATGGCTGTCAGCCCAGTCGCTCACTTGCCGCAGGTAGCCGTCGATGAAGCGGCGGTCGGGCTGCGCGTCGAAATAGACTTTGAGCACTTTCTCGGTCTCGGCATAGGCGGCCTTCTTGGCCTCGTCGGACCTCTCCGTATCCTTGGCCATGCTTGCGCGCACCGAGGCCAGCGTCTGTTCCAGCGTCCCGGCCGAGGCCGGCCACGGCACGTTGTTCAGCGCGCGATAGACCGGCTCGCGCATCCATGGCGCGCCCTGATGGCTGAACAGATAAGGCTCGTAGAAGTGGAATGTGAACAGGACCGGCTCGAACTGCGCCAGCGGCGCCGGGTCGAGCGCGGTCAGCCCGCGCACCATCGAGCCGCAGCCGCCGGTGACCAGAAGCGGCAGGTCCGGCGCCTGGGTTCGCGCGGCGGTCAGCAGCGCCGCCTGCACCTTGGGCCACGCTTGCGAGGAGCAGTCCTGCGGCGGCTCGTTGACCGGCTCCAGCGCGACCCGGCCGGGCGCCATGTCCTTGAGCATGCCGGCCACTTCGCCGACGAAGACCTGGTAGCGCGCGAACTCGGGCGCGCCGGTGCTGGAAACCATCCTGTCGGGATTCCAGTAATGGGTTGCGCCGTTGGCCTGCACGTTGAGGATGACGCCCAGATCGGCGGCAAGCGCGGCCTTCACCGCCGCGCCCAGCATCGCCATCAGGTCGGCGCGCCGGCCTGCCTCGGCGGCAAGGAACGGGCCGGGGTCCACGGGCAGGCGGATGAAGTCGAGGCCGCTGGCGCGCAGCCGGGCAAGGTCGGCCGGCGTCGGCACCGGCCGCTGCGCCTGGAAAGGCGGCCAGTCATAGTCGGTGCGGGGCGCCGGAAATTCGCGCGTCAGGGCAAACCACGGCCAGGCGTTGACGCCGCGCCTGAAAGGCCATTCGCCGGTCGCGGCTTTCGCCGGAGAGGTCGACGGCGCGGCCGCCGCTGTAGCCGCGGCCAGCGCCGCGCCGAGGACACGCCGGCGCGACCAGCCGGTCATGCGTGAGCCAGTCATGCGTGTTTGGCGCGGTCGGCCTGCGCCGGCATGGCGGCGGTGACGCCGAGCTGCCGCAGCGCCTCCTTCTCATAGGCGGCGAGCACGTCTTCCCAGCGGAAGGCTTCGCGTGCCCGCGCCCGCGCCGCCTTGCCGCAGCGCGCCACCAGCGCGTCGTCGGCCAGCGCCTCGTCGATCCTTTGGCTCAGACTGTCGGTATCCTGGAAATAGGTTGCCGCCTCGCCGGCTACCCAGCGGTTGTAGCGGTTGTCATGCGCGATCACCATGTTGCCGGCGGCCAGCGCCTCGACCAGCGAGGGGTTGGTGCCGCCCACCGTGTGGCCGTGCATGTAGGCGCGCGCATGGTAGCGCAGCGCCTTCACCGCCGCCTGGTCGTAGATCGCGCCGGGCATGATCACCGTGCTGCCCGCCGCCTCGCGCACGGCGCGATGATAAGGGATGTCGTCGTTGAGTGTGCCAAGCACCACCAGCTTCATGTCGCCACGGTCGCGGCGGCGGAAGGCTTCGATGATCGGCAGGATGTTGTTGTCGGGCTCGATCCGCGCGATCGAGACCAGGTATTTGCCGGGTTCGAGCCCGAGCGAGCGAACGGGTTCCTCCGGCGCCGAGGTCACCGGGTCCGCCCCATAGGCGATCGTGGCGATGGCGCTGCGCGGCCGGCGCGTCGCGAGATGGTCGGCTATCGCGGGATGATCGGCGACGAGCCGGTGCGAGAGCCAGGCGCCGATCCATTCGTTGAGCCAGAACCAGCTGCGCGCCGCGGGGCCCCATTTCGGCCGCCGCCACTCGATGCCGTCCATATTGGTGATGATCCTGCGCCGCATGAGCCTGAGCCAGGTCAGGAACACCGCGCCATTATAGCCGAGCACCAGGCACACGCCCGGCCGCCTGGCGGCGTCGAGCACGCATTGCCAGTCGAACTCCAGCGTCGCGCGCGGACCCTTGGAGGCGACCTCGATGGTGATGAGCTCGATGCCGCGCCAGGTGTCGCTCGTCACCCTTTGGCCCACGCGCTCGACTTCCTTCTGGCAGTAGACGCCGACTTTCCAGCCGCGCCCGGCCAGGAAAAGCGCCAGGCGCTCGGCGAAAGTCTCGAAGCCGCCATGGGAGGCCGGAATGCCCCGCGTGCCCAGGATCAGGATCGAAGGACTTTCGATCAGGGTGGAAGGTCGTTCGGGTTTCAAGGTGAAGGATTCCCCCCGGGGTCCGGTCATGGTTGTCGTTATGTCAATGACCCGCCCAGCAACTTCCGTGCCAGGGGTACCCCGGACGGATACTCGCACGAAGTTGTAAAATTTCTCTTCAGAACGCAGGGCGTGCTTCATTATCGGTCAACCTTCGACATGTATCTGTTTCGATACGGCGCACGGCTGGGGTTGCGGGACCGCAGCCGGGCAATTCAGACCCGGCACGGTCCTTGCTTCCGAGCATGCCGTGGCCGCCGCTGGGTAGAGCGGCGTGCGGGTTTGGCTTGAGGTTTCTTCCGCGCTTGAAGGGTCCGGTGCGACGGAACGGACTCGCGGTGCAGGGTCGAAAGATAGAAATGCGCATTTCCTGCGTTCATCAGGGTTACGAGCTCTATGGCTCTGACCGCAGCTTCGCGGAGAGCGTGGCGGCGCTACGCGCCGCGTTTCCGTCCGCCGAGATCGAGGTGGTACTGCCGCGCAAGGGGCCGATCGTCGATATCCTGAAGCCGCATGCCAGCCGCATCGTGTTCGAACCGCTCTGGGTGCTCAGGCGCCAGGCGATGCTCAGGCTAGCCACGATCGAGATGGCGCGGCTGCCGGCGGCGCTCTGGCGGGCCTGGCGGCGCATGCGGGCAAGCGACCTGACCTATATCAACACATCGATCATCGCTGACTATGCGCTGGCCGCGAGGCTGCTGCCGCGCAAGGCGCTGCTGCACATCCATGAGATCCCCGAGGGCATATTGCGCAAGGTGCTTGTCGCGCTGATGCGCTGGAGCCGCGCCGACCTGATCTTCAACTCGCGCGCCACGCGCGCCACCTTCGGCGATCCGCCGGCCGTCGATGCCAGGGGGCGGCGCACGCATGTCGTCTACAACGGCGTCGCCGGGCCCGCGGCCGCCCTGCCGATGACCTATGACGGCAGCCGCCCGCTCAAGGTCCTGCTGCTTGGCCGCGTCAACCGCATCAAGGGGCAAGAGGTGCTGCTCGAGGCGGTCGCCTCGCTGGAACCCGCCTTGCGCGATCGTGTCGAGGTCCGCCTCGTCGGCGGCGCCTTCGAAAGCGTCGAGCGCGAGCAGGCATTGGCCGAGCTGGTCGGGCGCATGGGGCTGACCGGGCATGTCCAGGTGCTGTCTTTCGTCTCCAACCCGGCCGACCACTATCGCTGGGCCGACATCGTCGCGGTGCCGTCGCGGCGCCCGGAGTCGCTCGGTCGCGTCGCCATCGAGGCGATGAGCTGGGGCAGGCCGCCGCTTGTGTCGGCGATCGGCGGGCTGGTGGAAGTGGTGGTCGATGGCGAGACCGGCTGGCATGTGCCGCCCGGCGACGCGGCCGCCCTTGCCGGCAAGCTGCGCGAGATCATCCTGCGGCCGGACCTGTGGCGCGGTTTCGCCGCCGCCGGCCGGGCGCGCTACGAGGCTGTCTTCAGCGAGCAGATCGCCGCCGCGGCGATCGTGGCGATCGTGGCCGACAAGCTGAAGGCGTCGACGGCCAGGCAGGGGCGGGCGCGTGTCGCCCGCGAGGCGGAGACGAGCCCTTGAACTTCGCGTTCCCGGCCCATCTGGTGCGGCGCCTCATGCTGATGATCGGCGGCGAGGCGATGCAGAGCGGCTTCCATTTCGCCCTCAACCTCGCGCTGCTGCATCTTCTGTCGGCGCAAGGCTACGGCCTGTTCGCGCTCGCCATGGTGATGGGCGGCGTCGGCCTGTCCTACATCCGCTCGCTCACCGCCGTGCCCGCCACCATTTGGATGAGCAAGAGCACCAACAGCGCCGGCGTCGATGCCCATGACGTGACCTTCGGCTCGGCGGCGCTGGTGGTTGCGCTGCTGCTGGGGCTTGGCACCGGGCTGCTGATGCGCCTCCTGGGCGATCCGAGCGGTATCGGCGCCGCCTGCTTCGTCGGCGCCTGGTCGCTGCGCAGCCACATGCGCACGGCCTTCTTCGCTCGCCGCATGCAGCTCGTCGTCTCCATCAGCGACGCGGTGTTCACCTTCGTGGGCATGGTGCTTGCGGCAGTGACGATCTGGCTCTTCGCCGATGCGCTCCAGGCCACTTTCTACGCGCTTGCCGCCGCCAATCTGATCGGCATCGTCGTTCTGGTGAGGCTGGCGCGCCGTAAGCTGCGCATCTCCTTCCGCGCGCCGACCTGGCGGCGTTATGCCAGGCTCTGGCCGCAGCTTTGCTGGTCGGGCTTCAGCGCCACCACCACCAACATCCAGGGGCAATGCCTCGCGCTGCTGGTCGCCGGCATCGCCGGGCCGGCCGCCTACGCGCCGCTGGCGGCGGTGCTGGTGCTGTTCGCGCCGCTGCGCATTATCAGCCTTGCCTTCAGCAACATGACCCAGCCCGAGCTTGCCAAGCTGATGCACAGGAACGAGACGGCCCGCGTCTGGACACAGGCCAGGATCTGGGCGCTGGTCATGGGGCTCGGCAGCCTGGCCTATGGCTGCGGCGTCCTGTTCATCCTGCCGATGATCAAATCCCAGGCCCTGCAGGGCGTCTCGACGGGCGTCATCGGGCTTCTGGCCATCGCCAATTACGTGCCGATCATGCTCTATGTCATGCCGCGTGTCGTGCTCGAGATCATGAGCGACTTCCGCATCGTGGCCTTGATCACCATGGGCGGCGCGATCGTCGGGCTGGCGCTGATCGCGGTCATCCTGGCCATCGCGCCGCCGACCTGGGCGCTGGCCGGCTCGGCGGTGTCCGAGACCTTCGTGCTCGCGCTCTCCTGGTATTTCGCGCGCCACCGCATGTGGAACATCGAGCACCCGAACGACAAGCGTGACAGCTGGTTCGGCTCATGGCGCCGCGCGGCCGCGCTTGCAACGCACAGGCGATAGGAGAAATCGTGACGAGCGAGGCGATGCCGATACCCGCTGTGGCCGACCTGGCCGAAATGCACGCCGCCGGCGCTGCCAGCGGCGCATATGTGGCGCGCCTGCACACCAGCCTCGCGGCGGTCAAACCGCTCTGGCAACGCCTGGAGACGGAAGGCGTATGCACCGGCCACCAGCATTTCGCCTGGGCCGAGGGGATCGTCGAAAAGCTCATGCCGCCGAAAGCCGAACTCGCCATCGTCGAGGTGAGGGACGCCGCGACGGGCGAGGCGGTGATGCTTCTGCCGCTGCTGCGGCGTCGCGCGTTCGGCCATTGGGTGATCGAGTGGCTGAGCTGCGGCGTGTGCGACTATTCGGCACCCTTGCTCGCCGACGCGGCGCCCTGGACCACGCAATCCGCCGAGGCCGCGTGGGCGGCGGCGCTTTCCGTGCTGCCGCCGGCGGACCGCATCCACATCACCGGTATCCCGAAGGAGATCGGCGGCGTCGCCAATCCGCTCGCGATGCTTTCGCAGGCGCGCGATTCCATCCACTCCCATTACGGCATTGCCATGGACGGCGACGCCGAAACCGTCGTCAAGCGCATCTGCCGCCCGTCCTTCGTCAAGGCGCTCAACAAGGACCTGCGCCGGCTCGACCGCAATGGCGGCCTGGCGCTGGTGGAAGCCGACACGCCGGCCTTGGTGGACTCCATCTTCGGCCGGCTGGTCGAGATGCGGCTCAGCCGTGTTCGCGAGCTGGGCCGGTTCGACCTCCTGGCGCAGCAGCCGGTCGCCGATTTCTACCGCGATGCCGCGCATCGCGGCCTGAAAGACGGTTCGGTACGGATATTCGGCCTGCGCTCCGGCGGCATCATGGTCGCGGTGCAGTATCTGGCGGTCCATCTGGGCACCCTGCACGCGCTTCTGATCGCGATCGACCAGGGCGCGGTGCCCAACGTCTCGCCGGGACTTTGCATCATGGGCGAGCTGATCAAATGGGGACGGGGCGCCGGCTTCGACTATTTCGACCTGTCGGTCGGCAACCAGAGCTACAAGGAGCATATGGGCGCGGTGAAGTCGGTCCTGTCCGAGCTATGCCACGGCATCACGCTGAAGGGCCTGGCCGCGAGCGGCGTCATCAAATACCGCGGCCAGGGGGTGGCTTTCGTGCGCGACAACCCGCACCTGTTCAAGCTCGCGCAGGAATTCATGCAGCGCTGGCGCCGGCTGCGCGCGGGGCGGTGAGCGGGCGGCTCGCGTCCGCCAAATTGACTCACATTGCGCTCTCCGTCATGCTTATGGCAGCCGCATCTTTAGCGGCGGCGTGTTCGAGTGAGGCCATGGCCAGTCCCGTCGCCAGAGAAAATTCGCGCCGCGCCGCGGTGAAGACCGCGCTCGAGCG
>JAFKFE010000943.1 GCA_017308345.1 Alphaproteobacteria bacterium
CATGGGCAAGGCCAAAGCTCCGCGCAGGCTTGCTGATAACGAGGCGCGTGCCGTTCTGCGCACGATCCGTATCAGCCCGCAGAAGCTGAACCTTGTTGCCGCGCTGATCCGCGGCAAGAAGGTCGCGACAGCGCTTTCCGACCTCGAATTCTCGGCCAAGCGGATTTCCGGCACGGTCAAGAAGACGCTGGAGTCGGCGATCGCCAACGCGGAAAACAATCACGACCTCGACGTCGACGCGCTGATCGTGGCGGAAGCCTATGTCGGCAAGTCGATCGTCATGAAGCGTTTTCACGCTCGTGGCCGCGGTCGCGCCAGCCGTATCGAAAAGCCGTTCTCGCACCTCACGATCGTCGTTCGTGAAGTCGAGGAAAAAGGGGAGGCCGCATAATGGGCCAGAAAGTCAATCCGATCGGGCTGCGTCTCGGCATCAACCGTACCTGGGATTCGCGCTGGTTCGCGAACACCGGCGAGTACGGCCAGCTGCTGCACGAGGACCTCAAGATCCGCAAGTATCTCGAGAAGGAACTCAAGCAGGCCGCGATCTCCAAGGTCGTGATCGAGCGTCCGCACAAGAAGTGCCGCGTCACCATCCACGCCGCGCGTCCGGGCCTCATCATCGGCAAGAAGGGCGCCGACATCGAGAAGCTTCGCAAGAAGCTGACCGAGATGACGAAGTCCGAAACGCACCTCAACATCGTCGAAGTGCGCAAGCCGGAAATCGACGCCACGCTGATCGCCCAGTCGATCGCCCAGCAGCTCGAGCGCCGCATCGCGTTCCGCCGCGCCATGAAGCGGGCCGTCCAGTCGGCCATGCGTCTCGGCGCCGAAGGCATCCGCATCAACTGCTCCGGCCGTCTCGGCGGCGCTGAAATCGCGCGCATGGAGTGGTACCGCGAGGGCCGCGTGCCGCTGCATACGCTGCGCGCCGATGTCGACTACGGCACGGCCGAGGCGAACACGGCCTACGGCATCTGCGGCGTCAAGGTGTGGGTGTTCAAGGGCGAGATCCTCGAGCACGACCCGATGGCTTCCGAGCGTCGCGCCACCGAAGGTGACGCCGCGCATGGCGGTGGCGCCGGTGGTGAGCGCGAACGCGGCCGCCGTCGCGAGAACGCCTGAGACATTTGAGAATTTGGAGTTAGAACGATGCTGCAGCCAAAGCGCACAAAGTTCCGCAAGCAGTTCAAGGGCCGTATCCACGGTACCGCCAAGGGCGGCACCAACCTGGATTTCGGCGGTTTCGGGCTGAAGGCGCTTGAGCCGAACCGCGTCACCGCGCGCGAGATCGAGGCGGCCCGCCGCGCGATCACCCGCGAGATGAAGCGCGCCGGCCGCGTCTGGATCCGGATATTCCCGGACCTGCCGGTCACCTCGAAGCCGACCGAAGTCCGCATGGGTAAGGGCAAGGGCGG
>JAFKFE010000944.1 GCA_017308345.1 Alphaproteobacteria bacterium
CATCTCCAGCCCGACGTCGAAACCTTCGCTCATGCCGATCGTCGGCATCACGTCGCGCAGCTTTTCCTTCGAGGCATCGACGACATGCTGCACGCCGAGTTTTCGCGCCAGATCCAGCCGGATGGAGTTAATGTCGGTGATGACGACTTTTCTGGCGCCGACGCACTGGGCCACGAGCGCGCCCATGATGCCGATCGGCCCGGCGCCGGTGACCAGCACGTCCTCGCCGACCAGATCGAAGGACAAGGCGGTGTGAACCGCATTGCCCAGTGGATCGAAGATCGCCGCGATCTCGTCCGGCACGTCGTCAGGGATCGGCACGACATTGTGCTGCGGGATCGCCATGTACTCGCCGAAAGCGCCGGGACGGTTGACGCCGACGCCCAGCGTGTTGCGGCAGAGATGCCCCCGTCCGGCGCGGCAGTTGCGGCAATGGCCGCAGACGATATGCCCCTCGCCCGAGACGCGCTGGCCGACCTTGTACTCGGTGACCGCCGCGCCGAAATCGGCGACCGTGCCGACGAATTCGTGGCCGGTCACCATCGGCACCGGCACCGTCTTCTGCGCCCACTGGTCCCAATTGCAGATGTGGACGTCGGTGCCGCAGATCGCGGTTTTCCTGACCTTGATCAGCACGTCGTTGGGGCCGATCTCCGGCACCGGCACCTGTTCCATCCAGATGCCCGGCTCGGCCTTGGCCTTCACCAGCGCCTTCATCATGTTGGACATATGTTTCTCCAAACAATGCGGAGGCTTGCGTTCCTTCGCGCCCCCTCTGTCCTGCCGGACATCTCCCCCACAAGGGGGGAGATCGATCATCGCCTTCGCTTTCGCTAATCGCGAACGTTGCAAGATAGACGCCGCGCCAGAACTGCCAATCTCCCCCCAAGTGGGGGAGATGTCCGGCAGGACAGAGGGGGGCGCCGTGGAGTGTAAACATTCGCGATTATCTAATTATGCCCAGTTCCTTGCCGACCGTGCCAAACGCCTCGACCGCGCGGTCGATATCGGCGCTCGAGTGCGCCGCCGACATCTGGGTACGGATGCGCGCCTGGCCCTTCGGCACCACGGGGAAGGAGAAGCCGATGACATAGATGCCGCGCTTCAGCATGCGCGCCGCCATCTCCTGCGCCAAAGCCGCGTCGCCCAGCATCACCGGGATGATCGGATGATCGGCGCCGGCCAGGGTGAAGCCGAGCTTGCCCATTTCAGAACGGAATCGTGCCGCGTTGGCATAGAGGCGCTGGCGCAGCGCATCGCCATTGCGGATCATGTCGAACACCTTGATCGAGGCGCCGGCAATCGCCGGCATCAGCGTGTTGGAGAAGAGATAGGGGCGCGAGCGCTGCCGCAGCCAGTCGACCACCTGCCTCTTGTCTGACGTAGAGCCGCCGGAGGCGCCACCCAGCGCCTTG
>JAFKFE010000945.1 GCA_017308345.1 Alphaproteobacteria bacterium
ATGTCGTCGTCCACGACGACAATCATCTTGGTCAACGAGAACTGCGGCAGCAGGGACCAGAACCCCATCCTCACCCGCCGCGCCTGTCCGGCATATTTCTTGACGATTGATATGACGGCAATCCGGTAGGAACAGGCTTCCGGCGGCAGCCAGACGTCGAGTATTTCCGGTATCTGCTGGCGCAGCAGCGGCTTGAAGACATCGAGCAGCGCCTCGGCGAGGACGGACGGCTCGTCTGGCGCGCGCCCGGTGAATGTCGTGAGATAGTTCGCGCCGTCCCTCACGCGAATGCGCTTGAGCTTGAAGACGGGAAAACGCTCGACGCCATTATAGTATCCGGTGTGGTCGCCGAAGGGACCTTCCATTGCTATCTCGTTGGGTGAAACGGTGCCCTCGAGCACGATCTCGGAACTGGCGGGTACATGCAGCTCGATGCTCTTGCACTGAGACAATCCCACGCGTCGATCGTTGATCATCCCGGACAGCGACAGTTCCGATACGCCTTCGGGCGCCGGCATCACCGCTGCTATCAAGGTCGCGGGGTCCGCGCCGATGACAACGGCGACGGGCATCTCGAGCCCCCTAGCCTGCCACATGCGATGGTGGGCCGCGCCGCCTCGCATAGGCAGCCATCGTATGATCGCCCGATCCCGGGCAATGACCTGCATCCGGTATATGCCCAGATTGTACTTGCCAGGGTCACCGTCGCCCGGTGGTCGGGTGACGACTACGGGCCATGTGATGAGAGGACCAGCATCCTCCGGCCAGCAGGTCTGGACGGGAAGGATTGCGAAATCCGGTTCCGCATCCCTCCATAGTCTTGATGACGATACGATCTTCGGGCGCGCCGCCAACGCGCCGCGCGCAGCGGAGAACATATGGCGGGCCTGGCGCAAGTTCTGCGGAGCCTGCGGCGACCTCATCCACGCCAGCAGAGCGCCGAGGGTCTCAAGTCCGCGAATGTCCGTGCCGAGCCCCCACGCGACACGCTCGCGCGTCCCAAAGAGGTTTGCCACAACCGGAAAGGATGCCGCGGTGCCTTTGTCATTCAGCGGCATAGTCATGCGTAGCGCCGGCCCGTGCGTAGCGATCACCCTCTTGTGGATCTCCGTGAGTTCGAACTGTGTCGAGACGGGGGCGCGGATTTCCCGCAGCTGGCCCTTGGCATCCAGGTGAGAAAGGAAGGAGCCGAGATCAGGGAATTGGGGAAGAAGGCGGTAATGCATGGCAAGAGTCCGACACGACCGGTCCGTCGGCCGCATCCTTCTCGCACCAACAGCCGCTCGATAACTTTGCGCTAGCGCAAAGAACGAGCCGTTTCTGCACCCTACCATTAGTAAGAGTGTCCGTTCGCTTGAGGGACCGGGAAGCGCGAGGTAGACGTTCAGATGGCCAGCAACCTAATCAGCAGCACA
>JAFKFE010000946.1 GCA_017308345.1 Alphaproteobacteria bacterium
GGCGCAGAATCGGCGCACCCGACATGAGATGCTCCATGATCGCGCCGAGGATCGCCGGCTTAAGATGTTGCCAGTCGCCGTTCGCCTTTGTGACGACGATCGAATCCCTGCCCAAAGACACACCTGAGATGGCCGCTATCGCGAAGAGCCGCTCGGCGAGCGGCGAGATGGCCGCCTCCGCCTTGTCGCGCAGGTCAAGCGTGCCCTCCGCCAGGACCTCGCAGCCGGGCAGGAATTTCAGCTGGGCCGGATCCGCTGTCGCTTCGGTCTGAATGAACATGGCTTGAGCGCTCCTCAGGAATGCTGGGCGGGACGCTGCCGCCGACCCCGACATGGCTGGCGCACGGCAATCATGCCGCCGCCTGCCGGGACGCGCCGACCCGCACCAGTATCTTGTAGCTCTGGCCGTCCGGCTCGAAGCCGCCGCGCCATGCGTGTCCGCGTTTCGCGAGTTCGGGAAGCAGGAAGGTCGGCTCGCGGCACAACAGCGCCGATAGGACCTCCCCCTCCGCCATGGTTTCCGTCGCTGCCAGAATCCGCACCATCGGCTCCGGAGGATCGAGCTCACGGTTGTCGAGACGCTGCACGGGTTCAGGCCAGGTCGCAGTATCGGGAGCTGGCGCGGCGGGTGGCTCCGTTTCCGCGGCGGAGGCGGATCGTGTCGGTTGGAACAGGACCTCCCAGTCACCGTCCTCGAGTTCGCGCTCTTCATGGCTGAAGCCCTTCGAGCCGAGCACGCTGAAAAGCGGAACCGGCTTGAAGGTCGCGAGGAGCCGAAGCCCCTGTCCGGGGGCGAGCGCGGCCACGGCCTCCATGATCTTCTGAAACGGCTCGCCACCCGCCCGCAGGACCGGGCGAACGTCGAGATCCAAGAAATCTGCTCGCATGGTATTTGCCTCCTTTCAGTCAGGTTTGATGGGAAAGCGAGAACAGAAGCCGCGGTCTGTGCGCCCCCTGCGGAAGCCGCAGCGCGGTCTCGACATCGACGAGACGCCGTGTCCGCACCAGGTGCGCGACAATTCCGCCCGTCGCAATCAGCAAGGCCGCGGCGCAAGCCCGGAACACCAGTGGATATCCGGCGATGAGCGCCGCTGTGCCTGTCCAGACGGAGAGGAAATAAAGCCAGAACCACTTGATCGCGCGCGGCTCGACGACGAGGTCCTGGACACGCGGAGTCCGAACCTTGCCGAGCACCGGGCCGTAGCACTCGAGCCAGGTCAGAAACGCGACGATCTTATAGAGCTGGGAGAGTCCAAGACCGGAGAGCCAGCCGAAGGCGACCAGAAAAACGACGGCACCGACGTGGTCTCCCAGTCGCCCGAGCGCAAGCAGGGCGCAGATTAGTACGGCGGATGCTGCGAGGGAGGCGAGCGCGAACGCCGCCATCCGACCGTTGAGCTCGATATGCG
>JAFKFE010000519.1 GCA_017308345.1 Alphaproteobacteria bacterium
ATCACGTGATGAACGCCGACGGCGTGCGCCAGGACGTCGAATGGGAGCGGTTCAAGCAGATCCTGTCCGAGACCTATTCGGTGAGCGGCGAGGAGCTCGACGCGCTGGCTGCTGCCGGCGAGCGCGCCGACAACGAGGCGATCGACCTCTACGCCTTCACCAGCGTCTTGAAGCGCGACCTGGACGCGGAGGCGCGCAAGGCCTTCATTGGCCTGATGTGGGAAATCGTCTATGCCGATGGCGAGCTGCACGAGCTCGAGGACAATACGGTCTGGCGGGTCGCGGAACTGATCGGCGTCGAGCGCCATGACCGCATCGAAGCGCGCCGCAAGGCGGCGGCCGAGGCGCCCGGCGCGCGGGGCAAGTCGAGCGACGAATAACAGGACCCATCGCCTTCCATGCCATCCAGACCGAGGCCGAGACCAAAAATCCTGATCGTGCTGCATCAGGAGAATTCGAGCCCCGGCCGCGTCGGCCATATGCTGCTGGAAGAGGGTTTCGATCTCGACATCCGCCGGCCGCCGCTTGGCGACGCGCTGCCTTGCACGCTGGACGACCATGCCGGCGCGGTGGTGTTCGGTGGGCCGATGAGCGCCAATGACGAGGACGAATTCGTCCGCCGCGAGACCGATTGGCTGCAAGTCCCGCTCAAGGAGAACCGTCCCTTCCTAGGCATCTGCCTCGGCGCGCAGATGCTGGCCAACCATCTCGGCGGCAAGGTCGAGGGCCATGGCGAAGGGCTGGTCGAGATCGGCTGGTACCCGCTGAAGGCGACCGATGCCGGCAAGGAACTGCTGCACTGGCCGGAGATGGTCTACCAGTTCCACCGCGAGGGCTTTTCGCTGCCGAAGGAAGCGACGCTGCTGGCGACGGCGGAGACCTACCCCAACCAGGCGTTCCGCTATGGCGACAATGCCTGGGGCATCCAGTTCCACGGCGAGCTGACCCGCGCCATGATGCACCGTTGGGTCGTGCGCGGCGCGCATCGCTTCGAACTACCCGGCGCCCAGCCCGGCCGCGATCATCTCGGCGGCCGGTTGATCTGGGACATGCACCTCAGGCGCTGGCTGAGCGAGTTCTTGGGAGTGATTTTTGGCCGGCCGAGTGTGGGGTAGAGCAAGCCGAACTGCTTCGAACGGCTGTGCTCGACTCAAGAATTGGCTAAGCCTTCAAGGATTTTCCAGTGCATCTCACCGTTTCACGGAAACGGCGAAACGCCCTATCTCTTTGTTTCTACGCAATTCCGGGCGGAAGGCCACGGCGAAGGCGCGGAACTTAACCGCTCACACTTTTCCTGGGATTGCTGTCGTAAGCTCCTGTATTTTCTCGAGGAGATTTTTGACAAGCAGCTGGTAGACGCGTGTGAGCTCTTCCGGCGATAATTCAACTCTGATGTCGTACTTGCCGGAATAGGTCACCTGCAGATCGACGGTTCCGAACAGCGTCGTTGCGCCGTCGCGAATGTCGGTCGCTACGATCATGTTCGCCAATGGCTGATCCAGCAGAATGACGCCTGGTTCTCCGGGATGATTGTGCGTTGTCGTGCGTATTTTCACAACGTAAACCTCCTGTCGGGTGAGGGCCCGCCTCTCCACATCAGCATCGGGCCCTGTCCAAAATAGAAGCCATCCCCGGGAAACGCGAGGAACAAAAAATGGATGGTATCGGCGCGGCCACGAATCTGTGTTATCCGCCGCCCGATCAACCAAAGGAAGACACTGTGAGCGAACTGACCTTGGCCGAGGCGACCGAAAATATCTATGCCTCACTCCGAGCCGACAATGCCGACCTCGATACGCATATCGCGGCACTCAAGGCGGCGCTGGCTCGGGAGGGGAAGAAGCAGGCGGTGTTCGATCCGGCCAGGCTGGTGCAGAACAACCGCGCCGGCCGCAAGTTGATGCAGGCCTATTTTCGTCAGCGCGGCGTGAGCGTGAGCTTTTCGGAGTAGAAACGGCTCGCGATCCTATCCCGTTCGTCGACGGTGCGGCCCGATTGGCGGAGACGCCGGTCCGGCGGCCTGGAGCCGGAACCCGATCAGTTGCGGCTGTTCAAATGCCGCACCTGGCGCAGCGCCGGAAACAGCCAGGCCCACAGGCCGGCGACGGCGACGGCGCCGATGCCGCCGACCACCACGGCGGGGACCGTGCCGATCAGCGCAGCCATGGTGCCGGCGCGGAATTCGCCGACCTCGTTGGAGGCGCCGACGAAGACCTGGTTGACGGCATTGACGCGGCCGCGCACCTCGTCCGGGGTCCAGAGCTGGATCAGCGTCTCGCGGATATAGACGCTGAACATGTCGGTGGCGCCGAGCAAAGCGAGCGCCAGGATGGACAGCCAGGTGATGGTCGAGACGCCGAACAGCACCGTGAAGGCGCCGAACAGGGCGACGAAGCCCAGCATGATCTTGCCGGCATGGTCGCGGATCGGGTGGCCGGCCAGCCACACGGCGACGCAGATGGCGCCGATGCCCGGCGCAGAGCGCAGCAGGCCGAGCCCCCAGGGCCCGAGCTCGAGGATATCGCGCGCATAGACCGGCAGCAGCGCCGAGGCGCCGGACAGAAGCACGGCGAACAGGTCGAGCGAGATGGCGCCGAGCACGATCTTCTCGCCCCAGATGTAGCGGAAGCCGGCAAACAGCGTCTGCATCGTCGGCTTGTCGGTGGCCGTCTGCTGGGCGGGCTTGGGAATGGTGAAGATGAGCAGCGCGGCGGCGAGCATCAGCACGGCGGCGGTGGCGTAGGCGGCTTCCGCCGAAACGCCGTAGAGCAGGCCGCCGGCGACCGGGCCGACGATGGTCGCGGTCTGCCAGGCCGACGAGTTCCAGGCGATGGCGTTGGCGAAATCCTCCTGCGGCACGAGGTTGGCGAACAGCGAGGACGATGCCGGACCGTAAAAGGCCCGCGCGATGCCGAACATGACCAGCACGAGGAAGATCGGCAGCGGGCCGTGCAGGCCGCGCAGCGTCAGAAGCAGGAGCACCAGCGCGCAGCCGGCCTCGACCAGCGTCGACAGGGTCATGATCAGCCGGCGGCCGAAGCGGTCGGCGACGACGCCGGTGACCAGCACCAGGAGCAGCGAGGGCAGGAACTGGACGATGCCGACAATGCCGAGGTCGAACGGATCGCGCGTCAGGTCGTAGACCTGCCAGCCGACGGCGACGGACACGATCATGGTGGCGAAGGTCGTGAGGAAGCGCGCCGTCCAGTAGCTCAGGAACGGGCGGTGCCGGAACGCGGCGTAGCGCTGGTCTGGTGAAGTTGCTTCGACGGTCATGATCCGAGGCCCCGTTGCGACGATGGCCGGCGGGGCACTTCCACGGTGGGCGCTGGTCCGGCCAGAACCCTTTAGCCCAGTTCGTTCCGCCATGCGCGCAAAAAATCCGCGCTGGATCAGGGAAAATCGAAATCTTATCCCCGGATGGCGGCTTAGTTCCTCAGGGCAGCCGAGATGGCCGCCAGTCCGCCGCGCAGCTCCGCTTCCCTGGGCCAGCCGAAGCCGAGGCGGAAGAAGCGTTTCGGCATCTCGAACCAGTGGCCGGGACCGACATAGGCGCCGTGTTCCTCCAGCAGCCTCGTGTAGAAGCGGTCGAGGTCGAAGCCGGCATCGACCTTGAGCCGCGGGAAGCCGACCACGCCGCCCTGCGGCCGCACCCAATCGACAAGCGGCTCGCCGTCGATCCAGTCCTGAACGATGTCGCGGCGCCTGGCCATGTCCGGCAGCAGCGATGCCAGGAAGGCGTCGCGGCGCTCGAGCGTCGCGCGGGCGATCGCCTCGTCGATGACGCTGCCGCAGATGCCGATCTGTTCCTTGGCGGCGAGGAATGTTTCCTGCAGTTCCGGATCCCGGGTGACCAGCCAGCCGATGCGGATGCCCGGAATGCCGAAGGCCTTGGACAGCGAGCAGACGCTGATGGTGTTCCGGCTGAGCGAGGCCGCCGAGGGCAACTGCGTGCCGTAGGAAAGGTCGCGATAGGTCTCGTCGACCAGCAGACGACAGTTGCGGCTTTCGGCAAGCGCAATCAGGGCGTCGAGATCGGCGCGCGTCATCATCGTGCCGGTCGGATTGTGCGGGCAGGTGACGCTGATCAGCTTCGTGTTCGGCCGCACGGCCGCCGCGACGCGCCCGACATCGACGGCGAAGCCCGCGTCGAAATCGAGGTCGATATAGGAGATGGCGCAACCGATCGCCTTGGGCGTCTCGATGTTGGTGGCGTAGTTCGGACGCACGACTACGAGGTGGTCAGCGGGCGACAGCAGCGCGGTGGCGATGATGAACAACGCGCCGGCCGCGCCCGCCGTCACCAGCACGTCGTCGGGGGAAAGGCCCTTGTCCCGCCCGGCGCTCAGCGCGCGCAGCTCCTTATCGCCGCGATGCTCGCCATAGAACAAGGTGAGGTCGGGCAGCGTGAGGCCGATGTCGGAGAGTTTCTGGTCGGCGATCGAGCTTTCGGAAAGGTTGTAGCGGATGCGGTCGTAGCCGTATTCCTCCGGCGCTTCCTTCTCGATCACCATCCTGGCGTAGTTCATGGCTGCCTCCCCCGGTTTCTGGTGGGTATCCAAGCCATAAAAGCAGGAAGCCTGCCAAGGCGGATTCCCCGGCAGGCTTCCTCAAACCATTGGTGCAGGCGCGTTTCGGTTCAGGCCGTCGCCTTGGCCTTCCTGCCCCTGGCGGGTTTCACCGGTTTCGGCTCCGCCTTGCGGCCGAGGCCGATCGATTTTGCCAGCTGCGAGCGCGACGCCGCATAGTTGGGGGCCACCATCGGGTAGTCGACCGGCAAGCCCCATTTGGTCCGGTAAGCCTCCGGCGTCAGGCCGAAATGCACGCCGATATGGCGCTTCAGCGACTTGAACTTCTTCCCGTCCTCGAGGCAGATGATGTAGTCCGGCGTCACCGAGCGCCTGGGGTTGACGGCGGGGACCGGCGGCGGCGCGGCGGGTTCCGCCGGCTGGCTGATCCCGCCGATCGACGAGGCGACGCTGGCGATCAGCCCGCCCAGGTCCGAAGCGGGCAGGCGGTTCTTCGCGACATAGGCCGATACGATGTGAGCGGTAAGCTCGAGCAGGTCGACTTCCTTGGCTGTGCTGGTGTCCTCGTCCACGTATTCCCTCCATTTCTGCCGCAAGGCCGCGAAAACGATCCGGTTTCGCGATGTATCGTCAAAGCGCCGCGAGCGTTGTTTGCGAATTTGGAAAGCCGCAGGATGCCGCAGGCCGGCGAATTCCTAGTCGGCAAATCTGCGCGATGCAATGATCCGTTGCGCTATTACACGCTGTTTTGAACAATTATACTGAAATGTAACAATATCAGACGATCAGCGCCTTGTCGCGCCATAGACGAAATCCACCCTCGAAGGCGCGAGTGTTGTCGCCGCGCCGGGATTTTTCAGGCAATTCATCGAGCTTGTCGACGTTGCCGCCGCCGATCACGACATAGTCCGGCTGCAAGGCGGCGCGAAGCCTGTCGACCACGTCGAAAACGTGTCTGCGCCACTTTTTCTTCCCGCGCTTTGCCAGGCCGCGCTCGCCGACATAATCCTCGAAACTCGCCCCCTTCTTGTAAGGCAGATGGGCAAGCTCCATCGGCTGGCCGACATTCCTGATGATCATGGCGGCGCCCAGGCCCGTGCCGAGGCCGAGGAACAGCATGCGGCCGCCGTCATAGCTGCCGATCGCCTGCATCAGGGCGTCGTTGACGAGCCTCACCGGCTTGCCGAAGGCGGCGGTGAAATCGTAGCCGTTCCAGCCCTTGCCGAGATTGAAGGGATCGAGCGACGGCCTGTTGTCCGCCACGGGGCCGGGATAGCCCATCGAGATCACGTCGTAGTCCAGGCCCTCGGCGAGTTCGCTGACTGAAGCGACGACCTTTTCGGGCGTCAGGCCCGGTCCGGACACGACGCGGCGCATCTCGCCGCCGGCGCTGGTGAGGATCTTCACATGCGAGCCGCCGACATCGATGCTGAGCACGATCGGATCACCGCTCGCCGCGGCTGTTCTTGCTGCCTTCGCCATTTGCCTCCTCCCCGGAAGTTGGAGCATGATGACGTTTCGTTGAATCGCCATCCTGATCCATCTCTGTGTTGGAGCATGATCTATCCGAAAACCGGTTCCCACTTTTCGGGATCATGCTCTAGTTGGTCGGGTTTATCCAGCCATCGGGCGGGCCGAAGCCTTTCATGGCGTCGGCCGGCCCCCAGGTCTTGGGCGCGTAGACCGCCGGCGCGCTGGTGTCGCCGAGAACCGGCCCGACGATGCGCCAGGCAAGCTCGGCGGCGTCCTGGCGCGTGAAGAGCTGGCCATTGCCGTTCATGGCGTCGCCGATCATGTCGTCGCCGGCTCTCTTGCGCTGGGCGCCGATCGAGATCGCCACCTGCGGGTCGATGCGGAAGCGCACGTAATTGGCGTCGTCCGGCTTGATCGGATCGAAGACGTCAAGCGGCGGCCGCTTCAGCCGCACGATCACCTCGGTGGCGTGCACCGGCATGTTCTTGCCGGCGCGGATGAAGAAGGGAACGTCGCGCCAGCGCCAGGTGTCGACGAAGAAGCGCACCGCGGCGAAGGTCTCGACCGGCGAGTCCGGCCTGACCCCCGGCTCGGCCAGATAGCCGTCGAACTGGCCGCGCACGACATCGTCCCTGGTCAGCGTGCGGATCGCGCGCAGCACCTGCACCTTCTCGTCGATCAGGTCGTCCGCCGAGCGGCCGACGGGCGGCTCCATGGCCAGCAGAAGAAGGATGTTGAGCAGGTGGTTCTCGATCACGTCGCGGATGCAGCCGACATCGTCATAGAACTTGCCGCGGCCCTCAATGCCGAAATCCTCGGCCATGGTGATCTGGACGCTCTCGACGAAGTTGCGGTTCCAGATCGGCTCGAGGAAGGAGTTGGCGAAGCGGAAATAGAGCAGGTTCTGGATCGCTTCCTTGCCGAGATAATGGTCGATGCGGAAGATCGACTGTTCGTCGAACACCAGATGCAGCACCCGGTTCAGCCAGCGCGCCGACTGCAGGTCGTGGCCGAAGGGTTTTTCGATCATCAGCCGCGCGCCGCGCGCGGTGCCGGACTGTTCCAGCCCCTGCACGACGGTCTCGAACATCGTGGGCGGCACGGCCATGTAATGCAGCGGGTGTTGCGCCGGGCCCAGCGCTGCCCTCAGCTTCTCGAAGGTTGCGCCGTCACGGTAGTCGCCGCTGACATAGCGCAGCAGCGAGGCGAGCCTGGCGAAGACGGCGTCGTCGATGCCGCCAAGTGCGGTGGCGATGCCGTCGCGGGCGCGGTCCACCAGTCTGGGCAGGTCCCAAGGATCGAAGGCGACGCCGATGACCGGCTCGGCCAGCGTTCCCTTGGCGACCATGTGGTAGAGCGCCGGAAATATCTTCTTGTGCGCAAGGTCGCCGGTCGCTCCGAAGAGCACCAGCGTGTCGGATCTTTGCTGGCTCATGCCGTCTCTCCCCTCACGCGCCGGTCTTCGGCTTCTCGACATGGCCGCCGAAGGCATAGCGCATGGCGGACAGTAGCTTGTCGGCGAATTGGGATTCGCCCTGCGAGGAGAAGCGGTCGAACAGCGCCGAGGACAGCACCGGCGCCGGCACCCCGGTGTCGATCGCGGCCTTCAGCGTCCAGCGGCCTTCGCCCGAATCGGAGACGCGGCCGCCGAACTGGGCCAGCGCCGGATCGCTCTTCAGCGCGCCGGCGGTGAGATCGAGCAGCCAGGAACCGATGACGCTGCCGTGCCGCCAGACTTCGGCGACCTGAGGCAGGTCGATGTCGAACTGGTAATATTGCGGGCTCTCGAGCGGGCTGGTCTCGGCGTCGGCGGTGCGCTGCCTTTTGCCGGCATTGGCCGACTTCAGGATGTTCATGCCCTCCGCATAGGCGGCCATGACGCCGTATTCGATGCCGTTATGCACCATCTTGACGAAATGGCCGGCGCCGCTCGGTCCGCAATGGAGATAGCCGAAAGGCGCCGTGCCGGCATCCCTGGGCGGGTTGGCGCCGGCATCGGCGCCCGGCGCCAGCGTGGCGAAGACCGAATCGAGGTGCTTCACCGCCTCGTCGGGCCCGCCGATCATCAGGCAATAGCCGCGCTCCAGCCCCCAGACGCCGCCGCTGGTGCCGACATCGACGAAGTTGATGCCCTTCACCGCCAGCCTGGCCGCCTGGTCGACGGCGTCGTGATAGTAGGAATTGCCGCCGTCGATGATGATGTCGCCCGGCTCCATCAGCGCCGCCACCTGGTCGACGATCCTGCCGGTGATCGCGGCCGGCAGCATCAGCCAGGCGCAGCGCGGCTTGGCGAGCTTGCCGACGAACTCCTCAAGCGAGGCCGCGCCCACGGCGCCGTCCTTGACCATGCCGGCGACGCTTGCCGAATTGATGTCGTAGACGACGCATTCATGGCCGTCGCGCATCAGGCGCCGCACCATATTGGCGCCCATCCTGCCCAGCCCCATCATTCCGATCTGCATGGTTTCATCCCGATTGCTTGAGGAAAGAAGAATTCACTGGCCGTTTGGCTGGTCGATGGCGACGGTGAAGTCGACATTCTCCCAATGCATCGCTTCCGGCCAGAAAAAAGTGAAGACGATGATGGTTCCCGGCGGCAGGCGGTCAACGGGCAGATCCGCCAGATGGATGCCGAACGCATTCTCGACAGTCTTGATGTCCCTGACCGTCAGCCATTTGTCGCCGCTCCAGTGGACGACGCCCGGCGCCGAAAGCTCGACGCGCAGCGCCTTGCCGGCGGGGATGGAGCGGATCTTGTTGTTGAAGCGCCATATCCGCAAAGGCGATACCGTCCTGTCCTTGACGTAGCGCTCGACGCCTTGCGGCGGCAGGTCGAAGACGGCGCCGTCGCGCAGCGAGCGCAGCAGCTTGATGTGTTCGGCATGCGCCCAGACCAGCGGCATGGCGCTGCCGGAAGGCGCGCCCAGCCGCAATTCGCGGTCCGGCATGTCGGGGCGATCCCAGACCTGTTCGGGCAGAAGACCACCCACGCCGGCCGAGCGTTCGAGAGTATCCAGCAGTCGCGCCGCCATGTCCTTGCGGCCGGCGGCCAGTTCGTAATGGGCGCGCTCGCCGGCAAGCAGCGGCCACGGCCGTCCCTGGCCGGTGCCGTCGAAAGGCGCGCCGTCCTCATGCTCGCCATAGCCGTCGCCGCTATAGCGGTACCAGAGCGGCCCTTGCGGCAGGTCGCGGCGCAATTCGGCGTCGATCGCCTTGACGGTGTTGAGGACGCGCGGGTCGTCCGCTGCCCTGAGCCCGAAACGGACCAGCGCCAGGGCGTCGGGGCTGATGATGGCTTGCGCCGGCTCGTCTGTGTCGGCCGGCGGCCGGTTCTTGATCGGCACGAAGCCGTCCTTCGGCGATGCGGCGCCGCCATCGTCGGGCGGGGCGATGCGGACATAATAGCCTTCGACGCCTGCCCTGGCGCTCGCCTCGGTGCCCGTGACATAGGTCCAGCGCTCGATCTGGTCGTTCCAGCAATCGGCGGTCTGGCGCAGATAGTTTGCCGGCTCACTTTTGCCGAAGATATCGAGCATGTCGGCGGCGGCAAGCAGCGCCGCGATCTCCACGGCCAGCGTGAACGGGCTGTAGCCGGCATCCTCTTCCCAGCGGTCCTCGCCGGTGACCGGGCCGTTGCGCACGACATAGGCGGCCGCGTTCTCGATCATGGCCAGGAAGCCGGCGAGCTTCGCGCGCGGCAGGTGGCCGGCACGGCGCAGGGCGTCGGCAAGCAGCAGCGGAAAGGCGCATTCATCCATCTGGATGCCGGGCCAGTAAGGGGTGCCGTCCGACCAGCAATTCTGCGGCCAGTGGCCGTCCGGCTGCTGGATCGAGCGCAGATAGGCGAGGATCTGCAGCGCCTGCCTGCCGTCGCCGGCGGCGAGGAAGCCGCCCGCCGTCTCGACCAGGTCGCGCGGCCAGACGAGGTGATAGCCGCCGAGGTCGTCGTCGCCCTTGTTGAAGCCCCAGGGGATCGACAGGCTGGCGACGGCGGCGCCGGGCCGGGCGACCGACAGATGCGAGGCCAGCACCGCGGTGCTGACGCGGTAGGTGTTCAAACCGGAAGCGGCGAGGCGGTCGAGTTGCTCGAGCCCCGCCTGGAATTCCCGCCAGTTTTCGACATAGGTCCTCGCGGCCGGCTCGAAACCCCGTTTCAGGCTTGCCAAGGCGAGGTCCGCCGCTTCCTGCGGCGAAGCGCCGAAGCCGAGCGCCAGCAAGGCGGTCGTCTTGCCGGCCGAAAAGCCGATCTCGCCGGTCAGCGCGACATTGCCGTCCTCGGCCGCCTGGCAGGAAGGATCGAGCGCGCCGCCATCGTGCAACTGCCGCCAGCCGTCGGAAAAACCGACATAGCCGGCCGAGCAGGCGCCCCAGGGCAAGGAGGAGGCGAGCGCCAGCGACACGCCGCGCCCGGTGGCGAAGAGAATGCGCTGCCCCTTGTGCTCGCCGATCCAGGCGTTGTTGCCCATGCCGGCATTGACGAGATGCGG
>JAFKFE010000947.1 GCA_017308345.1 Alphaproteobacteria bacterium
CGACTGCCTTGAAGCGGGCCGCGAACACCGAGCGGGACATGCCCGCAGCCTTCGCCAATGCATGTAGGTTCCAATTGCGCTGTGGGTCCGCATGAAGCAGGCGCAGCGCCGGTGCAATTCTGGAGTCGCCCAGACCACGCAACCAGCCGACCGCCTCTATGTCCGATTCAGCGAGATGGGCGCGCAATACCCGAACGAACATCAACTGCGCCAGATAGGATGTCGAGAGCTTCGAGCCGGGACGGTCGAGTGCGCCTTCGTCGACCAGTTCTTTGAGCAGCCATTGAAGACCCGCTGCCTCCTTGGCGATCCCGCCTATCCGGATAAACGGAGGTAACTCATCCAGCAGCAGAGCGCTTCGGTGTTCGTCAAGTGCGACGTGGCCGCCCAGATTGATGAAGTTATCGCCGGCTCCAATCACCGCTATGCCACCGTCACGGCCGATCAGAGTTTCGGCATCGCCAGGCTCGACATCGAGATCGCTGAGCATGCTGAAGGAACGGTCGCCTTTGAAGAAGATGACGTCACCCACCAGCAAATGCCGCGGTTCGGCGTCTCCATCTATCACCAACCAGCATTCGCCCTTGGTGACCACGCTGAACTTGATGGCCTTTGGTGCCCGAAAATGCACGCCCCACCTTCCTCCGGCGGAGAACCCGCCCGTGACAAGGCATCGAGCGTCGAGGAAGGTCAGGATGTCGGAAAGCGGATCTGTGTTCATTCAGGGACTATCACGCAGAAAACAAGGACTATCAAGCATTCAAAATCCGGCCTTCGTCCATTAGATCATGCGGCTATGACGCGGTCATGCCCCCCTTTGCAAGGTGCGACGACGTAACGTCAGAACAATGATCAAGGGCCGGCAATGTCGCTTGCCGACCCGAGCATGGTTGCCCGGGCAAGATCAGGCCGTTCTGCGGTAAGCATGAGAAAGGACGAAGCATGAAACCGCGCAAGCTGGGCAAAAGCAGTCTGGAAGTGTCCGAAATCGGCCTCGGCTGCATGGGCCTCAACTCGGTCTATGGCGATGGGAACGATCGGGCGGAAATGATGGCGCTCGTGCGCCAGGCCGCCGATCTGGGCGTCACCCTGTTCGACACGGCGCAGATTTACGGCCCCAAAATCAACGAGGAGCTGGTGGGCGAGGCCCTGGAGTCGATCCGTGAGAAGGTCGTCATCACGACCAAGTTCGGCTTCGACCTGGACCCGAATGGCGGCCCGGTGCCCGTGGGCCTTAACAGCCGGCCGGACCACATCAAGGCGACCGCGGACGAATCGCTCAAGAGGCTGCGGACGGACTATATCGACGTCTACTATCAGCACCGCGTCGATCCCAACGTGCCGATCGAGGACGTTGCCGGTGCGGTGAAGGAACTGATCCAGGCCGGGAAGGTCCGCCAT
>JAFKFE010000948.1 GCA_017308345.1 Alphaproteobacteria bacterium
GGACAGCTTCTGGAGAAGCTCGGTTACAAGGTCGAATACGTCACCGCCGGCAACTTCCCGCAATTCTCGGGCCTCGCCGACGGTTCGCTCAGCGCCTCGGTTGAGATATGGCTCAACAATGTCGGCGACATCTATCCGAAGGTTCTGGCCGCCAAGCAGATCGAGGACATCGGCAAGCTCGACCTGAAGACGCAGGAAGGCTGGATCTATCCGAAGTTCATGGAGAAGGTCTGCCCTGGTCTGCCGGACTGGACTGCGCTGAACAAGCCCGAATGCGTGCAGGCGTTGTCGACGCCCGAGACGGCGCCCAACGGCCGCTTCCTCGATTACCCGTCCGACTGGGGCTCGCGCGCCGCCACCATCCTTGCCGACAACGCCATGCCCTACACCGCCGTGCCGTCCGGCTCCGAGGGCGCGCTGGTCGCCGAACTGGAAGCGGCCGAAGCGGCCAAGACGCCGCTGATCATGATGTTCTGGGGTCCGCATTACGCGCTGGCCGAGAACGATGTGGGCTGGGTGACGATGCCGCCCTGCAAGCAGCAGACCAATGAGCACTGCATCACGCCGCCCGATGTCGACAAGATCGTCTGGTCGGGCTTCGGCGCCAAATGGCCGGCGGCCTACGCCTTCCTCAAGGCCTTCAAGATGGACGCGACCGAGCAGCAGAAACTGATGCTGGCTGTCGACAAGCAGGGCAAGGACCTCGACGCCGTCGTCAAGGAATGGATCGACAAGAACGAAGCGGTGTGGAAACCTTGGCTGGATGGCGCCAAGGGATAATTCGCCGATATGCCCGACAAGGGCTGAGGGCAACAAGAGCCCGGCTTCCACAGTGGGCGGAGCCGGGCGAACAATCGGCACGGGTTGATGGGAATGGACACTGCCACGCGTCCCGTAAAACTTGCCTGCCGCAATGTCTGGAAGGTCTATGGCCGCCGCCCAGGCTACTACTTCGACTCGCGCGGCTATGTCATCGATCCCGACGCGCTGGCCGAGCGGCTGCGCGCGGAGGCGCATCTGCCGGCGGTGGTGGACGCCAGCTTCGAGGTGGCGACCGGCGAGATCTTCGTCATCATGGGTCTGTCCGGCTCCGGCAAGTCGACCCTGGTGCGCTGCCTGTCGCGCCTCGTCGAGCCGAGCGCCGGCGAAATCCTGCTCGACGGCAGGAACCTGCTCGCCGCCAGCGGCAAGGAACTCATCGAGCTGCGCCGCCACGCCATGGGCATGGTGTTCCAGAATTTCGGCCTGCTGCCGCATCTGAACGTGTTGGGCAACGTCGCCTTCCCGCTGAAGATCCAGGGCAAGCCGGCAAAGGAGCGCGAGGCCCGCGCCCGCGAGATGATCGCGCTGGTCGGGCTCGAAGGCCGCGAGGCGTCCTTCCCCCACCAGCTCTCCGGC
>JAFKFE010000520.1 GCA_017308345.1 Alphaproteobacteria bacterium
GCTTTTCGCGAGCCAGATGAGCGGCGCGCTGATGGGAGCCCCCCTGCCCTTTTCCCTGAGTGTGGCGCTGATCTGGCCGCAGCTTGCGGGAATGATCGCTGCCCTGCTTGTTCTGTTCACCCTTGCCTATGTCTCCTTCCAGAGGCAGGAGATAAGGGCATAGGCACTCGTCCTATGGGCGGCCACGGCCCCCCCGTTCCTCGCTTTCTGCAATGCAGCATTGCAACAATGGCGCTTGCGCGTTTGCATCATCTGAACGCAGTTTCTCGGATTGAACCGATTCAGTCCGGATATCCCATGCCGTTGCCGATCCTCGCGCTTGCCATTGCGTCCTTCTGCATCGGCACCACTGAATTCGTCATCATGGGACTGTTGCCTGAAGTAGCGGCAGACCTCCGTGTATCGATCCCCTCGGCCGGTCTCCTGGTTACCGGCTATGCGCTGGGTGTCGTGTTCGGCGCGCCGGTCGTTGCCATGGTGACCGCGCGCCTGCCGCGCAAACCGGTGCTTGTCGGCCTCGCCACCCTCTTCGTCGTCGGCAACCTCTTTTGCGCAATCGCGCCGAACTATTGGCTGCTGATGGCCGCGCGCGTCTTCACCGCTTTCGGCCATGGCGCCTTCTTCGGCATCGGCTCGGTGGTTGCCGCGAGCCTCGTGCCGCGCAACAAGCGGGCAAGCGCCATCGCGCTGATGTTCGCCGGTCTGACGCTGTCCAACATCCTCGGCGTTCCCGCCGGCACCGCGCTGGGCGAGGCCTTCGGCTGGCGCGCCACCTTCCTCGCCGTGGTCGGCATCGGCTTGATCTCGGTCGCGGCCATCGCCTGGTTGGTGCCGTCGGATGTCGCCGAGCCCAGCGGCGGCGGCCTGGTCGGCGAATTGCGGGTGCTCGGCAAGCTGCAGGTTTGGCTGGCGATGCTGATCGCCTCGCTCGCCTCGGCCAGCCTGTTCGCGGTCTTCACCTATATCAAGCCGTATCTCACCGACGTCTCCGGCCTTTCGACGGCGACCGTCACCTGGGTGCTGCTCTTGTTCGGTGCCGGCATGACCATCGGCAATATCATCGGCGGCAGGCTGGCCGACTGGAAGCTGATGCCGACGGTGATCGCCACGCTGCTCTCCATGGCCCTTCTGTTCATCGTCTTCACCGGGTTCGGCGCCATGGCAAGCGTAGCCGTGGCAATCGTCTTCCTGTGGGGCATGCTGATCTTCATCGTCGTGCCGCCGTTGCAGATCCGTGTCGTTGAAGCAGCTTCCGAAGGACCTAATCTTGCCGCCACGCTCAACCAGGGCGCCTTCAATGTCGGCAATGCCGGCGGGGCCTGGATCGGCGGCCTCGCCATCTCCTGGGGCGTGTCCTACGCCAACCTGCCGCTGGTGGGCGCCGCGCTGACGCTTATGGCCGTTGCCGTCGCCGTATCATCGCAGGCGCTCGATCGCCGCGCTTTGCTTCAGGCGCAGCCGGCCGAATAGCCGCCCCGGTGACGGCGGCGTAACGCGCTGGACCACTCGACAGCCCGATCGCAAAAATGCATGTGTGAAACCTCTTCACGCGGAGGTATCCCATGCAGAAGACGATCGAACGCATCGCCGGCGACAGCGAAGGCGTCGCTTACGAATTTCCGGTCTTCCGCTTCGAGGGCAAGGACAAGGCGGCCCCTTCCGCCTATCTGCAGGCCGCCCTGCATGCCGGCGAACTGCCGGGCGTCGTCGCCATCGACGCGCTGATGCCGATGCTGGCCAGGGCGGAGGCCGAGGGCCGCATCAAGGGTCCGATCACGATCGTGCCTTGGGCCAATCCGATCGGCCGCGCGCAATATCATTTCGGCGAGCATCAGGGCCGCTTCAATCTCGGCACCCGCACCAATTTCAACCGCTCCTTTCCGCTGCTTGCGGCGCCCGACCCCCGGCTCCTGCCGGATGTCGGCCTTGGCGGAGCCGATCGCCGGCTGAAGAACCGGCTCGTCCAGCTCTCGCTCGGCAGCGACATTGTGCTCGACCTTCACTGCGACGACGAAGGTCTCGCCTATCTCTACATCCACACCAGCCTGTGGCCGCATATGGCCGACTGCGCCGCCGCCATGGGCGCCGAAGCCGTCCTGCTGTGGAGCGAGGACGACACCGGCACTTTCGAAGGCGCCTCGATCATGCCCTACCAAAATGTGCCGGCGCGCATCGCGCGCTTCGACCGGCGCGTCGTCACCACTGTCGAATATCGCGGCATGCTCGATGTCGATGGCGCACTGGCTGCTTCCGATGCCGGGGGGCTCTACCGCCTGCTGGTCCAGCGAGGCGTCGTCCAGGACCTGTCCGTGCCGAAATTCGAGAAATTTTCCGGACCTGTCGTGCCGCTGGAAAACATAGACATGATGCCCTCGCCCCGGGCCGGCGCCATCCTCTACGACGTCAAGCCCGGAGATCGCGTCAAGAAAGGCGACAGGCTGGCGACGATCGTGCATGCGCCCGGCGAGGTCGGCGGCCACGCGGAAGTCTTCGCCCCGCAGTCGGGCTTCATCCTGACCCGCCGCGCGCGCCGCATCATCCGCGCCGGCGAGGATCTGTTGAAGCTCGCCGGCGACGCCAGGAGCGGCGACGCACGTTCCGGTACGCTCGAGGACTGAAGCCCCGTGGCTTCAGCATCGGCGTGAAATCCAGTTGCACGGGCCTCCATTCGCCGCTATGGGAGTCGCCATGAACATGCGTTCGAACAAGACCATTTGGTGGTGGGGCTGCTGACAGCGGCCGGTTCGTGCGTGTGCGCGTGAAAAAGAGGGTGGCCGCAGCGGAATGTCCGGGCGGCCATTTGTTTTTTAAAGCCATTCCCGGGTCCGTTGCCCAAAACGCTGATGGAGACGGCAATGACGACTAAAGTTCTGGACAACGGGGCGGAGCGCTTCGTCACCGCGGGCGGCGTGACGATCACCCGCGAGCGGCACGAGCGGCCCTATGAAGGCGCGATCGACGCCTATGTCGACGGCCTGAATTCGCGCCGTGGCGCGGTGTTTTCCTCGAACTATGAATATCCGGGCCGCTACACGCGCTGGGACACGGCCATCATCGATCCGCCGCTGGTGATCTCGGCGCGCGGCCGGGCGATGCGTATCGAGGCGCTCAATGCCCGTGGTGAGGTGCTGTTGCCGGTGATCGGCAAGGCGCTTGCTAGCTTAAGCGAAGTGACGATCGCCGAGACCTCGAAGACGCTCATTCGCCTCGATGTCGCAAAGCCAGGCCGTGTCTTCACCGAGGAAGAGCGCAGCCGCGTTCCGTCCGTCTTCACCGTGCTGCGTGCCATCACCGCGCTGTTCAAGACCGCGGAAGACGCCAATCTCGGCCTCTACGGCGCCTTCGGCTACGACCTCGCCTTCCAGTTCGACCCGGTCGACTACAAGCTCGAGCGCAAGGACAGCCAGCGCGACCTCGTGCTGTTCCTGCCCGACGAGATCCTGGTCGTCGACCATTATTCGACCAAGGCCTGGACCGACCGCTACGACTATTCCGGCGAAGGTTTTTCCACCGAAGGTCTGCCGCGCGACGCCCATGTGGAACCCTTCAAGACCGCCGACCGCATCCCGCCACGCGGTGACCACGAGCCGGGCGAATATGCCAACCTGGTGCGCCGGGCGATGGAGAGCTTCAAGCGCGGCGACCTGTTCGAGGTCGTGCCCGGACAGATGTTCTACGAGCGCTGCGAGACCCAACCCTCCGACATCTCGCGCAAGCTGAAATCGATCAACCCGTCGCCCTATTCCTTCTTCATCAATCTCGGCGAGAACGAGTATCTGATCGGCGCCTCGCCGGAGATGTTCGTGCGCGTCAACGGCCGCCGCGTCGAAACCTGCCCGATCTCCGGCACCATCAAGCGCGGCGACGACGCCATTTCGGATTCTGAGCAGATCCTGAAGCTGCTCAATTCCAAGAAGGACGAGTCCGAGCTCACCATGTGCTCGGATGTCGACCGCAACGACAAGTCGCGCGTCTGCGAACCGGGCTCGGTGCGCGTCATCGGCCGGCGCCAGATCGAGATGTATTCGCGCCTCATCCACACCGTCGACCACATCGAGGGGCGGCTGCGCGAAGGCATGGACGCCTTCGACGCGTTCCTGTCGCACGCCTGGGCGGTCACCGTCACCGGCGCACCGAAGCTGTGGGCCATGCGCTTCATCGAGCAGAACGAGAAGAGCCCGCGCGCCTGGTATGGCGGCGCGATCGGCATGGTCAACTTCAACGGCGACATGAACACCGGGCTGACACTGCGCACCATCCGGATCAAGGACGGCATCGCCGAGGTGCGTGCCGGCGCCACGCTGCTTTTCGACAGCGTGCCCGAGGACGAAGAAGCCGAAACCGAACTGAAGGCATCCGCCATGCTCTCCGCCATCCGCGACGCCAAGACCGGCAACGCCACCGGAACCGAACGCACCACCGCGCGCGTCGGCGACGGCGTCAACATCCTGCTCGTCGACCACGAGGACTCGTTCGTCCACACGCTGGCCAACTACTTCCGCCAGACCGGAGCCAATGTCTCCACCGTGCGCACGCCGGTGCCCGAGGAGGTCTTCGATCGGCTGAAGCCCGATCTCGTCGTGCTGTCGCCCGGCCCGGGCACGCCGAAGGACTTCGACTGCGCCGCCACGATCAAGAAGGCGCGCGCCCGCGATCTGCCGATCTTCGGCGTCTGCCTTGGCCTGCAGGCGCTGGCCGAGGCCTATGGCGGCGAGCTCAGGCAATTGCACATCCCCATGCATGGCAAGCCCTCGCGCATCCGCGTCTCGAAGCCCGGCATCATCTTCTCAGGCCTGCCCAAGGAAGTGACCGTCGGCCGCTACCACTCGATTTTCGCCGACCCGGTGCGCCTGCCTGACGGCTTCGTGGTCACCGCCGAGACCGAGGACGGCATCATCATGGCCTTCGAGCATCGCAAGGAGCCGATCGCGGCGGTGCAGTTTCATCCGGAATCGATCATGACGCTCGGCCACAACGCCGGCATGCGCATCATCGAGAACATCGTCGCGCATCTACCGCGCAAGGCCAAGGAAAAGGCCGCCTAGGGCGGCAGTCGGGATGAGCGCGACAATGACGATGGCGACGGCGCAAGCAAAAGCGGCGACCCGGCAAAAGGTCGCCACCCTTGCGTTCTGGTCGATCGTCGTCGCCTTCGTCGTGCTCGCCCTCAAGGTGGTCGCCTGGTACATCACAGGCTCCGTCGCGCTTTATTCCGACGCGGCGGAATCGATCGTCAACGTCATCGCGTCGGTAGCCGCCTTCTGGGCGATCCGGGTCAGCTACAAGCCCGCCGACCAGGACCATCCCTTCGGTCATCACAAGGCAGAGTACTTCTCCGCCGTCCTCGAGGGCGTGCTGATCGTCGTCGCGGCCCTCCTGATCCTCAACGAGGTCTGGCGGTCCTGGCAGCATTCGTCGCCGATCGAGCAACCCTGGCAGGGCCTTGCCGTCAACGGCGTCGCAACGGTCATCAACGCTGTCTGGGCCTGGATGCTGATCAGCGCCGGCCGGAACGCCAAGTCTCCCGCGTTGGTCGCCGACGGCCAGCACATCATGACCGATGTGGTGACCTCCATCGGCGTGTTCGGCGGTCTCGTCGGCGCTGTGCTTACCGGCTGGCAGATCCTCGACCCCGCGCTCGCCGTGATCGTCGCGCTCAACATCCTGTGGCAGGGCTGGCATGTCATCGGCTCGTCGATGAACGGCCTGATGGATCGCGCCGTCGACAACCAGGAACACATGCAGATCCGCGACATCATCTCGGCCAATTCGAAGGGCGCGATCGAGGTGCATGACCTCAAGACGCGCATTGCCGGGCGCGCCACCTTCATCGAGTTCCATCTGGTCGTCGACGCCGACATGACGGTCGGCGCCAGCCATGTCATCTGCGACCGCATTGAGGACGCGCTGAAGGCCGAGATCCCTTCGGTGCGCGTCACCATCCATGTCGAGCCGGACGACGAGGCAAAGCTGCCAAAAGGCACGACCGCGGTGCCTTTCGCCTGACGCGCTTTACCACGTCTCGACGGCGAGGTCTTTGATCCGTTCGAACTCCCGAACGTTACGGGTCATCAGCGTCAGGTTCCGCGCAAGAGCTTGCCCGCCAATCAATACGTCGTAGGGACCAATCGGGGTTCCTGAAATCGCCAGCGTCGCCCGGATCGCGCCGGCATGCCTTGCGTCTTCCAGATCGAATTCGAGCACCGGAAACTGAAGCGCTTCGATGCGTGCCACATTGTCGGCCTTTCGTTGGCTCTTTGCGGCTCCATAGTAGAGTTCGTGCACAACGACGGCTGAGAGAGCGAAGTCCTGTGGCCTGCGCCGTTTGAGCCGTGCCAACAATTCATCGTCGCCTTTCATGACAGCAATGACGGCGTTAGTGTCGAGCAGATAAATCACTTGAAGATATCGTCCAGGGCCGGTCGTTCCTGCCGGGCTGGCCGTTCCAGCGCTGCTTCGACGAAATCGTCGTCAAGTGCTCCAGTAACCTGGTCAAGCCAAGCCCAATCCTGAGCAAGCGGTTCGAGGATCACACTCTGGCCGTGACGACGGATCGAGACCTCGTCAGTTTCGAAACGAAATTCCTTTGGCAAGCGCACTGCCTGCGAGCGACCTGACCAGAACACCTTTGCCTTCTCCATGATGCCTCCACCCTCCTTGATGATATATGGCAAAGATATATATCACCTGCGCCGCAGACAAGATGGTCGGTTCCCAAATCTCAAGGCGCGCAGGCCGATTGCGGCATCGGCTGCAGCCGATAGATCTTATCGTCCGATTTCGTCTTGCCATTCGCCGCCTTCGAGCAGAGATCGAGGACAGCCACCGCATTGTTGGGATTGGCCAGCATCATCGTGCCGTTGGCGCCGCGCTTGAGGAAAATCTCCTTCTGCGAGATGTCGCAGGCAAAGTCGCTCATCTTCGAGCTGGCCGAGCAGCGCTACTGGTCGGCCTCGCCCTGGCAGGAAGAGGTCTGCGTGACCTTGGCGCCCCTCTGCCTTGTCGTCACCGACACGGCGATGTCCGCCCCGTTCGGCCAGTCCGCGGTGTCGCCGCTTGCGGCGAAGGACGCGAGCTCGACCGGGCCGCGGAAGACGCGGATCGATCGCGTCAACTGGTCCGGATGCGACTTCAGATGCGCATCGTCGTAATCACGCCCGTAGCAGAACGGCTGGTCCGGCTTCAGCCGCACCCGCAGTGGATCTCCCAGCGCCGGATCGATCGGGTCGATGCGCGCGAACTCCGCCTTGCAGCTGTCGGCCGGCATCGGGTCCAGCCTGAAATTGTCGTCCTCGCTGCCCAGGGCCTGCTTGTTGTACTCGGCCTTGCTCATCGACTCCGACGCGTCGGGATCGAGATAGATATCGGGCGACAGACCGGACAGGAGCAGCCTGCCCTTGTCATCGACCTTCAGCGAAGCCAGCGTGCGGTCGCAGTCCATGCCACAGCGGATGCCGCTCGACGGGTCGCTCGGGTCGTTCTTGTTGCACCAGCCGCTCGCCCATTCCGGCTTCTTGGCGTCGCGCACTGTGGTGGTGAGGAAGCCGTTATAGGAGTTATCCTGGTTGGCGGGCGGCTCCTCGTTCGGCCGGCTGACCGGATCGTGGCCGTAGTAGAAGAAGATGCGCGCGACCTTCTGGTGCGGATGGGCCTTGAGATGGGCGGCATCGTAGACGCGGCCGAAGCAGACATCGGCACCGCTTGGGCTCAATTCGGTGAGTTTGAGAGTGTCCTCCGCAGGAGCAGCGCCCGAAATCAACAACGCCGCGCCGAACGCCGCGCCCGCAACCATCCTCGACGCCATGCCACCCTCCTCGCACCGACAGGATTTCGGTATGCTAGTCCAGGCACGAAGCCCAGGCGAGGCAAATCGTGCAGGCAAAGGAGGACGTGATGCTGCGCCGTGACATTTTCCGCGCCGGTCTTGCGGGCGCCGCGGGCCTTTTCGGCCTGCGCCGGGTCAGTGCGGCAACCAACGGGGAAAGGCTGAAAGTCGCCTATCACCTCAGCGACGCGGACAAGGTCAATTTCGTCCTCGGCAACATCAAGAACCACTATGAGGGCACCGGCGGCAATGTCGATATCGTCCTCGTGGTGCACGGTCCGGCCCTGGCCGCCTTCAGGTCCAAGGGCGCTTCCGGCGCGGTTTCCAGCCGCTTTGCCGGCCTTGTCCGGCAGGGGCTCGTCCCGCAGGCCTGCGGCAATACCATGCAAGGCATGGACATCGCGCTGACCGACCTGCTGGCGGGCTTCCAGCTTGCCGAAAAGGGCGGCGTCGTCAAACTCGCCGAACTGCAGCATCAGGGCTATGTCTATCTCAGGCCCTGACAGCACGCCGCTTGAACGGCAGGCCGGCAATGGCCTACGAAAGATGTGAAGCCGGAGGCCTGCCAATATGACGACACTTGCCATCCCCGATCTTGCCGGCAAGGCGGTATTGGTTACCGGCGCGTCGACCGGTATAGGCGCGGCGCTTGCCCGCGCCTACGCGGCGCAGAAGTGCCGCGTCGCGCTGCACTATAATGCGAGCCGTCATGCCGCCGAAAGCCTCGCCGCATCCATCCGCGAAGACGGTGGCGAGGTTTTTCTGACCCAGGGTGACTTCTCGACTGTGGCCGATGTCGAGCGGGTCGTCGAGGAAAGCGCGGCGTATTTCGGCCGGCTCGACGGCCTCGTCAACAATGCCGGCGGCATGCTCGGCCGCGTCGCCTATGCCGACCAGGCGGAGGCGCACTACGACGCGGTGATGAACCTCAACGCCCGTTCGGTGCTGACCGCCTCGCGCAAAGCGATCCCTTGGCTGAAGCGCCAGGGCGGCTTCATCATCAACACCTCCTCGATTGCGGCGCGCAACGGCGCCGGCGGCGGCGCAGGCCTCTACGGCTCGTCCAAGGCCTTCGTCTCCAACGTGACGCGCGGCATGGCCAAGGAACTGATCGGCTTCGGCATCCGCGTCAACGCGGTGGCGCCCGGTACCATACTGACGCCCTTTCACGAGCGCTATTCGACCACGGAGCAGATCAAGGCCATGGTCGCGACCATCCCGCAGGGCCGCGCAGGAACCGCCGAGGACTGCGTTGGCGCCTACCTGTTTTTGTCATCCGACCTTTTGAGCGGCTACATCATCGGCCAGGTGATCGAGGTGAATGGCGGCCAGTTGATGCCGTGAGATGGCGATTGCATACTTGATGCGACGTGCAACCTGGAGGGAGATCAAGGCATGTACGGACTGATCGGCAAGATGCGGGCGGCGCGCGGCCAGCGCGATGCGGTCATGGACGTGCTGCGCGAAAGCACCGGCGCGCTTCCCGGCTGCCTGAGCTACATAATCGCCACCGATCCGGTCGACGCCGACGCGATCTGGGTCACCGAGGTGTGGACCGACCAGGCGAGCCACAAGGCCTCGCTGCAACTGCCGGAAGTCCAGGTCGCGATCGCCAAGGCGCGCCCCTTCATCGCCGGCTTCGAATTCCAGGTCGAAACCCACCCGGTGGGCGGCTTCGGCCTTCCGGCGCAACAAAGCGGCTGAAGCCGGCAACATCTCGCAAGACGCCTCACATCTGATGATCAAGCGGCGGCCGCCCTGCGCCGAAGCCATCATGGCCCGCTGATCACCGCCAGGGGCGCGCCGATCACCGCGATAAAATCCCCTGCGCCCCGCTCCTTCCGGCCAAGAAAAGACCACGACGGAACTGCGCCTCGTCGACCGCGATTTTGGTGCTCGCTGTCGTCATTTGACGACTGACCATGCCGGCTTGTCCGGGCAGGATGCCCTCACGAGCAACATTGAAATGGGCGGGGATGCGCTTGGCTTCGACTTCGAACGTCTTCAACAACGGCAGGCGTGGGCGCCAAGCCGTGCCGGCCCTGGCATTGCTTCTGTTTTCCTTGGTGTTCCTTTTCTTGATCGCGCCGGCTTCAGCGCAGGTCTCCTTCGGCGGCGACGCTGGAGATCCCGAGAACACGGTCTGCAGCTTTGGCGGGAATATCGGGACCACGATCAATTCGGACTGCTCGGACTCCGACGTATCCTTCCTGCAGGCGCCATATATCAAAATTGGCCCTGCCGGGAGCCAGATCAACCTGGATGCAACGACGGGGATTGCCACCTTCGGAGCCAATGTCAACCTCGATGCCCTGACCCAGATCCACCAGGCGACGATCAACCAGGGCACGTTCAGCGGCAGCCTGTCGGCCGCGAGCGGCGCGACCGTCAACATGGGCGGCAACCGGATTGAGAATGTCGGCACGCCGACAGCCGGAACGGACGCGGCCACGAAGGCCTATGTCGACAGCCTGGCAGGCAGCGGCGCGGCGAAGGACACGTAACAGGACGGCAGGCTCGACGGCGTCGAGGCCAAG
>JAFKFE010000521.1 GCA_017308345.1 Alphaproteobacteria bacterium
GCGACGTACAGCCCGACACCGGCAAGCATCTCGATCTCGATGCGATGGGGTATGAACCCCTGCATTTGCAGACATTGCGCAAGGACCTCAAGGAGCTGGCTTTCACTTCCGTCGCTTTTCAACTGGCGCAGAAGCCTCCGGGCAGCGAAGAAATCGCAGGCTGGTTTCACGATTTCTCCGGAAACGTCGGCATATTGGGAGGATACTCCAACCTGATGATCCTGGATTTCGACAACGAAGCCGGCTGCCGGACGTGGCTGGGAGCCCACAAGGGGATCGCGGACGGCACGCCCATGGCGAAATCACCGGGCGGCTACCACGTCTATCTGAGGACGCGGGAGCCGACGGTGTCGTCCAGCCTTCATTTCGGCATGCGACGGGTCGGTCACGTCAAGGCGCTCGGCGGCTATATCGTGGCCAGCCCTTCGGTGCTCAAGAACGGCTCGTCCTATCGCTGGCTGGACAAACAATCGCCCTTCGATGTCGAACCGCTGCAGGTCGACAACCTGGCCAGCCTTTCGCTAAGCCCGGTATCGCCGCTCAAGCACCATTACGACCGCCTGCTGAAGCGCGGCTTCTTCGAGCGGCAGTGAGCGGCTGAACGCATGGCCGCCGACATCACCGTCATCATTCCAGCAAGAAATGCCGCCGCGACGCTCGGCGCGGCGCTGGCCAGCCTCGCGCCCGACCGGGCGCTGATCCTGGAGATCATCGTGGTCGATGACGGATCGGACGATGGAACCGCGACCGTTGCAGCGGACAGCGCCCGGCAACACGATCTTCCGGTGGACGTTTCGAGCGTCCATCTGGGCAGTGCCGGTGCGGCGCGTAATGTTGGGATCGAGCGGGCCAGGGGCGCGGCGATCTTCTTCCTCGACGCCGACGATGAAGTGATGCCGGGAAGCCTCTCGTTGCTGCGCTCCGCGCTTGAAGGCGGCGCGGGCCTGGCGATCGGAGCCAGCATCCGCCGCACCGAAGGGCGGCCGGACAAGCTCAAGACACCGCATGGCTACAGTTCCGACAGACGCCGGAACACGCGCCTGTACCTTCGCAACGAACTGTGGCCCATCGCCATGGGAAGCGCGCTGGTCGCGGCACAGGCGACGGACGGCATTCGCTTTCCTGGGGCGATCGGCCTCGACGAGGACACATGTTACTGGGCGGCCGTGCTCGCGCATGCCGACGTCGCCGTTATCGAAGCTCCGGTGCTTCTCTACCATCATGACGAAGCGAGAATGGCCCGGCGCTTCATCGATACGCCGCGCCGAACCTTCCTCGCCATAGCACGTGAACTTGACCGGCTGGCCAATGCCGGCGTCGAACGGGAGGCGCTGCAATGGCGAAAGGCCTGGATAGCGCAGCGCATCGCCCGCCAGCTCATCAAGCATCGCATGTTTGCGGATGCGGCCGGCATGATGCGTGTTGTCCATGCGCACAGGACATTCAGCCGCAGCCGCAAGACGCTGCAATACCAGGCCAGGATTCGCCTGGGACGGCTGGCCGGGCCGGCGCCCGCCATTACCGGTTCGACGGGGGCGCGGCGCACGCTGATCGTGTGCCATGACCCGGCGTTCCCGCCAATATCAGGCGCCGACCTCAGGAACTTCGGCAACGCCACGGCCGCGGCCGTGTTCGGTCCCGTCTGCCTGGTTTCGGTCAGGCCCCGGCCCGACGCCGGCCAACCGCTTGGCCCCGACATCCGTCTCGCGGACCTGACCACGGATGCCGAGAAGAGCGCGTCTGCACTGGGCTGGTGGCGGACCGGCGGCGAAGCTCGCATCCCACGCCCCGCCCTGGGACGTCTCAAGGCGCTCGTTCGAACCTTTCGCCCCGATACCATCGTGATCGAGGGGGTTCCGCTGTTCAAGCTTGTCGGGCCGTCGCGACGATTGGCAAGCCAACTCATCGTCGACATGCACAATGTCGAATCGGATCTTGCCGATCAGTTGCCACGAAGCAAGGACCGGCGACTGCCGTCATCCGGCGTGAAGGGCCTCGAAAAAAAGGCGGCAACCATCGCCGACCGCATCTGGGTCTGCTCGCGGCCGGACCGTGAGCGGCTCGGAGCGTTTGTCCGGCCGGGCACGCTGATCGATGTCGTGCCGAACGGCATACCGCGGGCCGACGAAATGCCCGCAACGCTGCCACAGCCCTCCGCCACGGACCAATTCCCGGTCATCCTGCTTGTGGGCCATCTGGGCTACGAGCCGAACGTCGATGCCGCCGAACGGCTGGCCCGCATCATCCTGCCGCGCATCCGCGCGAGGCTGCCGGCGGCGAGGCTCGTTCTCGCCGGCCGTTCGCCCAAGCCGTCCGTCCGGGCCCTGGCGGGACTGGATGGGGTAAGCCTGGTAGACAGCCCGGACGACATCCGGCCGCTGCTGGCCGGCGCGCATCTCTGCGTCATTCCGCTCGCCATGGGCGGCGGCCCGCGCATCAAGATCCTGGAGGCGATGGCCTCGGGCGTTCCGGTGATCGCGACGCCGCTCGCGGCGGAAGGGCTCGACCTCATCGACGGTGAAGACCTGCTCCTGTCCGACGTCGATGAAGGCCTTGCGGACCTGGCGATCGAACTCTGCAACGACCCGACCCGGATGGACGCATTGCGCGCCCGAGCCCATAGGACTGCATGGTCCCGCTTCGGGCCGCAGGCGATCCGTGACGCCGTGCGTCATGGCCTGGGGCTGGACGACGCCGGCCGATGAAACTGTTGAACACGAGCCTTCGATGATCCCCAAGATACTCCACCAGACCTGGAAGACCGACGACATTCCCGCCCGCTTCCAGGCTTATGTCGACAGCTGGAAGCGGCACCATCCGGACTGGACGATGATGTTCTGGAGCGACCGTCGGCTGCTCGAGTTCGTCGCCGCGCATTATCCCGACTTCCTGCCGACCTTTTGCAGTTACGAACGCGGTGTGCTGAGAGCGGATGCCGGACGGTATCTGCTTCTGCATCATTTCGGTGGCGTCTATGCCGATATCGACTGCGAATGCGTGGCCCCGTTCGATCCGCTGACAGCCGAAGAGCGGATCGTTTTCTGCAGGGAGCCGGACACGCACGCACGGGTGCAAGCCGATTTCCGCCGCTTGCCCTACCTTCTGTTCAACGGCACGATTGCCAGCCCGCCTGGCCATCCCTTCTGGCTCCACCTCCTGTCCTTCCTGCCGGGACTGGCCAAGGCCAAGGAAGCCATCGACGCGACGGGCCCTTGCGTGATGACTTCGGCGCAGCTCAGCTATGACGATCAATCCGCCTTCGCCATCCACCCTTCGGCATTGTTCGCGCCGGTCGATTCGGCTGGTCGCCGGGCAGGCGGCGAGGCTGCGACACTCTCGGTCCACCATTGGGCCGGCACATGGTGGACGTCCGGTCCACCGCCGGGTTGGCGGGACAAAATCCGCACGCATCTATACCGGGCCTTGTATCGTCTGACGCGCGGACCCCATCTGGACGAAGCAGCGGCCAGGCGCAGCGTCAGTCGGGCGGCACTTGCCGCACCGACGCCGCAAGGCCGGAACGTTGCCATTCTGGTGCCGTTGCGCGACGCGGTTGATCACATCCAGCCGTTTCTTGATGCCGTCGGCGCGCTCGACTACCCGAAGGACAGGATCAAGCTCGTCTTTTGCGAAGGCGACAGCGTGGACGAGAGCTGGGAGCGACTGCAGCAGGCGGCGGCGGGATTGGCCGGGATCTATCGCGACGTGGTCCTGCTGCAGAAACAGACGGGCATCCGCCTCGACCGTTTGACGCGCGCGAAGCGACGCCTGCAGCGCTCGCGGCGCGGCGCCATCGCCAAGGTGCGCAACCACCTGATCGACCACGGCCTTGGCCCGGACGACGATTGGGCGCTGTGGATAGATATCGATGTGTGGCGGTTTTCCAACGATATCCTGAACCGGCTTATCGAAAGCGGGCATCGCATCGCGGTTCCCAATTGCGTCAAGATCGCCGGCGGCGACAGTTTCGACCTCAACAGCTTCGTCAGCGTTCGCAAGGAGAAGGATTATCGCTACTATCGTGAGATACGCGGCGGCATCCATCAACCTCCGGTGCATTCCTACAACCGCCTTCATCTCAGCGACGTCAGGCATCTTGAGAGTATCGGCCTCGATGGCGTCGGTGGGACGATGCTTCTCGTCGACGCGGCTTTGCATCGGGGCGGCCTTCGCTTTCCGGAAATCCCCTATCGTGACCTGATCGAGACCGAGGGTTTCGGCGCTCTCGCCAACGATCTGGGCATCAGGCCGATCGGCCTGCCCAAATTGGAAATCCTGCACGTACCGTGGTGAGCGGGCCGGGACACGGCAGGTCAACGACCGAGATCGGCCCTTGCGCGCCGCAGCCGCGTGCGCAGGAAGGATATAGGGCCGAACGGCAACGAGGGCCTGCCCGATAACCGGCCTGAGCGTTGTTGCGCGTGCCGCTGAACGAGTTCGGCCAAACGGCGCCGCGCCGGTGCCTCCAGTTCATCCAGCCGTCGCGCCAGCCGGTCGGGCAAGGGCCTCGAGCGCCAGGCGAAATAGGCCTGATAGTCGCCCGGCGTCTCGGCCAGATGCCGAAGATAGGCGGCAAGCTCGGCCGGGGTGCGATAGGACGCGGCGTCGATATAGGAGCCATCCGGAACGAACTCCGCCGCATTGGGCGCGCCGAGATAGACGGGCACCGTGCCGGCGGCGAGCGGATCGAACATCTTCTCGGTGACGTAATCGGGCGCGATCGAATTCTCCAGCGCCAGGCAGAAGGGGTAGCGGCCTATGGTTTCGAGTTTCGTCCGCCGCCCGAGATCGGGGCCGGTGATCTGACGGTTGGACCGGTAGCGGCCGTAACAATCGACCGCGATATGCCGCGACAGCTCGGCAACGAATGTGTCGCGCCCGCTCTTGTTGAAGCTCGATGACTGGAAATGCACGGCCGGCGCGCTCTCGACCTTGGGCGCTATGGGCTCATGTCGCACGGCATGCCACCAGTCGGCTCGCGGCAGATAAGGCGTCCAGACATCCGATCCGGCCTCGTAAGTCATGACGACGTCGAAGTGTCGCATGAAGGACGCATCGGCCATTGCGGGATAGTTGACGACGCTCTCCATCGACCAGGCGACCCAAAGCTGACCGGGATATTTGCGGGCATCGCCGATCTCGCGGGAATTCGGCAGATGGAAGACGACGGCATCGGCCTCGGCAAGCCGCCGCCGATCGTTGGTCCATTCGACCGGAACGGAGCATTGCGACCATTCCGCGAGATCGACGGGTTTATCGAAGTAGCGTGTCCAGAACAGGATCAACGGAGGATTTGATGGCATCGGGCCCTTCGGGTCAGGCGAGCCGTCTTACGCCATTCCCGGCAATTGCGAAAGAACGGCGCCCCTTCCGGGCTCAGCCGTGCAATTCCCGCGAGATCGACGGTCCGATCGTGAAGCCGGAAAAGGTCGCCTCGAAACCCTCACGTTGCGGCGAGCAGCACATCATGCCGACATCGACCGATTTCGAGATCGGGAAATAGGCCAGCCGCACCGGCTTCCAGTGACCGTCGGAAGCGTCAAGATACTGGATGCGGATCGCCTCGGCGTGACGGGTCAGGCGGATCCTGACGCCATCCCTGCCGGCGGCAATGGCGACCAGCGACCAGTCGGAGGTGTCGTTGGTGACGACGACGGAGAAGTAGGCCAGGCCATCGGTGTATTCGATGCCGGCCTTGATCCAGTGCGTTTCGCTCAGCCGCAGCATCAGGCCGGCCTGATCGTAGAGCACCTTATAGTCGCCCTTGACGGTGACCTCGGCGCTGAAATCGCCCTCGACGGACCGGTAGAGGAAATGGCCGTTGTCGCGCCAGAAGCCGTAGAAGGTCTCGCGCCAGAAGTCGGTCTCCTTGCCCGTTCGGACGGTGAGCGCGCCGTCGCCGACCGTGTGGCGCGGCGGCGGGTTGAGCCATGTCATGTCGGCCACGCTCATCGAGCCCATCCGGAATTATCCAGCGAATGTATAGGCCGTCTTCACGGTGGTGTAGAACTCCATGGCGTAGCGGCCCTGCTCGCGCGGACCGTAGCTCGAGCCCTTGCGGCCGCCGAACGGCACGTGGAAGTCGACGCCCGCCGTCGGCAGGTTGACCATGACCATGCCGGCTTCGGAGTTACGCTTGAAATGCGTCGCGTGCTTGAGGCTGGTCGTGCAGATGCCGGAGGTGAGGCCGAACGGCGTGTCGTTGGCCACGGCCAGCGCCTCGTCATAGTCCTTGACGCGGATGACGTTGGCGACCGGGCCGAAAATCTCCTCGCGCGAGATGCGCATGGCATTGGTCGAACCGGTAAACAGCGTCGGCTGCAGATAGAAACCCGGTGTCTTGCGGTCGAGCCGCTCGCCGCCGAAGGCAAGCGTTGCGCCTTCCCTCACGCCGATGGCGATGTAGTCTTCATCCTGCTTCAGCTGGGTTGCGTCGACGACGGGACCGATCTGGGTCTGCGCATCGAGGGCGTCGCCGATGACGAGCTTGTCCAGCCGCTCCTTCATGGCGTCGACGAAACGGTCGTGGATGCCGTCGGTGACGATCAGGCGCGAGGACGCCGTGCAGCGCTGTCCGGTCGAGAAATAGGCGCCGTTGACCGCGCAATCGACTGCGACGGCCAGGTCGGCGTCATCGAGCACGACGAGCGGGTTCTTGCCGCCCATCTCGAGCTGGAACTTGCGCATATGCTCCACGCTCGCCGCGGCGACGCGCTTGCCAGTGCCGACCGAACCGGTGAAGGAAATGGCGTTGACGTCCGGGCTGTCGAGCATTGCCTGGCCGACGATGGATCCCTTGCCCATGACGAGGTTGAGCACGCCCTTGGGCAGGCCGGCGCGATGCAGGATATCGACAATGGTCCAGGCGCTCTCGGGCACCAGCTCAGCCGGCTTGAAGACGATAGTGTTGCCATAAGTGAGCGCCGGGGCGATCTTCCAGGCGGGAATGGCGATGGGGAAATTCCACGGCGTGATGATGCCGACCACGCCGACGCCCTCGCGGGTCATCTCGACGCCGACGCCGGGCCGAACGCTCGGCACCGTCTCGCCCGACAGGCGCAGCGTCTCGCCGGCGAAGAAATCGAAGATCTGGGCGGCGCGGATCGTCTCGCCCACACCCTCAGCCAGCGTCTTGCCTTCCTCGCGGGCGAGCGAGCGGCCGATCTCGTCCTTGCGCGCCATGATCTCGTCCGAGGTCTTCTTCAGCACCGCATGCCGGGCCAGCGGTCCGGAGCGCGACCAGGCGGGAAAGGCCGCCTTGGCGGCGGCGATGGCCTGCTTGGCCTGCTCCGGCCCGGCCGAAGCATATTCGCCGACGACGTCGTTGGTGTTCGAGGGATTGATGTTGCGCGAGCCGGCCTCGCCAAGCCATTCGCCGTCGATCAGGTTCTTGCGCAGCATGGTCATCTTGTTTCCCTGGGTTTCGGTCACGGCGGCCATTGGCCGCTCAATTGTCGGACAAATGATATAGCCATTGTCCGGCGGGAGGTCTATCCGCGATCTTGTAACCTGGAGCCGGCCCTCGTCAGGTCGAGAATGACCAGAACAGGCAGGCGAGCGTGACCGCGCCGAAGACGACGAAGAACAGGCTTCTGAGCAGGACGTTGCGGCGAAGATCGTTCATGGTCAGGTGCGCCGCCACGATCGCCGCGACGAAGAGGAAACGCCAGTTGAAAAGCGCCCAAAGCACCTCGTGCTGACCAAAAGCCCACCTTGCGAGAAGCGAGCCGACGATGGTCGCGAAGAGCACGATCGTCGTCCAGAAGATCGCGTCGGCGGCATGGGTGAGCACGACCCCGGCGGCGCGGATGGGCAGGATCATCATCAGCATGGCGCCGAAGAAATAGACGGCGGCGATCGCCAGGAAGGAGCTGGCGTCGGCGATGCCGTCGAGGCGTTTCACGCCATACGCGCCATAGGGATAGCCGTGCCTCGCCACGGCCAATGACAGCGCCATCAGCAAGGCGCTCAAAACCGTGACCAGTGTGAATGTGCCGAGGGCCTTGCTCATGCCGTTCCTTGTCTGGATCAGGATGGCGTTTCAACGAAACGCCATCCTGATCCAGCTCTTTGTTGGAGCATGATCTCTTCCGAAAACCGGTTCCCACTTTTCGGGATCATGCTCGAGACGAATCAACAGGGACGATTTTAGCCCAGGGTCAATCCGGTATCGACCGGCCTAGCCGATCCTGTTGCCGCTCTTCGGATCGAAGAGGTGCAGCGCCGCAGGATCGGCGGCGAGGCGGATCGTGTCGCCCGGCTTGACGTCGCTGCGGCCCATGACAAAGACGCAGATCTGCTGGTTGGCCAGCCTGACATAGAATTGCGTCGACAGGCCGAGCGGCTCGACCACCTCGACCTCGGCCTTGAGCGCGCCGTCGTCGACCAGCTTGATGTGCTCGGGCCGCAGGCCGATGGTGAGCGCATCGCCGTCGCTCAGCGGCAGGCCATCGGGCAATCTGAGCTTCTGTCCATCGGCGAGCACGGCGTCGACCTTGCCACCCTTGGAGACCTTAGCCGGCAAAAAATTCATGCCGGGCGAGCCGATGAACCCGGCGACGAAGGTGTTGGCCGGGCGGTCGTAAAGCTCCAGCGGACGGCCGACCTGCTGCACATAGCCGTCATGCATGACGACGATTCGGTCGGCCATGGTCATCGCCTCGACCTGATCGTGGGTGACGTAGACCGACGTCGTCTTGAGCTGCTGGTGCAGCGCCTTGATCTCGGCGCGCATATGGACGCGCAGCTTGGCGTCGAGGTTGGACAGCGGCTCGTCGAACAGGAAGACTTTCGGATCGCGCACGATGGCGCGGCCCATGGCGACGCGCTGGCGCTGGCCGCCGGAAAGCTGGCGCGGCAGGCGGCCGAGGAAGCTGTCCAGGCCGAGCCGCTTGGCGGCAGCACCCACGTGGCCATCGATCGTCGTCTTCCCGGCCTTCTTCAGCATCAGGCTGAAGCCCATGTTGGAGGAGACATCCATATGCGGATAGAGCGCGTAGGACTGGAACACCATGGCGATGTCGCGGTCCTTGGGCGCGACATCGTTGACGAGACGCTCGCCGATGTGGATCTCGCCGCCGGTGACCTCTTCCAGGCCGGCGATCATGCGCAACAGCGTGGACTTGCCGCAGCCTGACGGACCGACCAGCACGACGAACTCGCCGTCGGCGATTTCCAGATCGACGCCGTGCAGGATGCGCAGCGCGCCATAATCCTTCTCGACGTTTTGCAGCGTGACGGAAGCCATCTTTTATCCTTTGACCGCGCCGGCGGTGAGGCCGGTGACGAGATAGCGTTGCAGGAAGGCGAAGAAGACGCAGACCGGGATCAGCGCCAGGATGGAGGCCGCCATCATCTGCCCCCAGTCGACGGCGAACTTGCCGATGAAGGTGAGCAGGCCGACGGCGAAGGTCTTCTGCTCGTCACTGGAGATCAGCATCAGCGCGAACAGCAATTCGCTCCAGGCGGCGGTGAAGACGAAGCCGAGCGTGGCGCCCATGCCGGGCAAGGTCAGCGGCACGATCACCCGGCGCATGGCCTGGGCGCGCGTGCAGCCGTCGATCATCGCCGCTTCCTCCAGATCCTTCGGGATGCCGTCGAAGAAGGACTGCATGAGAAAGGTGGCGAAGGCGGTGTTGAAGGCGGTGTAGATGATGATCAGGCCGATCAGGCTGTTGGTCAGGCCGAGATCGCCCATGATGCGGTAGATCGGCGGGATCACCATGACCAGCGGGAAGGTCTGGGTGAGCAGGAGCAGGATGGCCAAGGTCGCCTTGCCCCGAAAAGTGAAGCGCGACATGGCGTAGCCGGCGAGCGTGGCGATCACCGTGACAAATGCGGCCGTCGATACCGAGACGATGACGCTGTTCAGGAAATAGCGCGGGAAGTCGGAGGCTTCGAGCACGGTGGCGAAGTTCTTGAGCGTCGTCTGCGACGGCCAGAAGGTGATGCCCTCCGAGTAGAGCAAGCGCTCCGGCGTCACCGAGATCTTCAGCGTCCAGAAGATCGGGAACAGCGCGAAGATCACGTAAGCGGCGATGGCCGCGTAGAGCCCGACGCCACCGAGAAGCCGTGAAGAAGTGGAGCGACCGGCGATCATCAGACATGCCTCACAAGCACACGGCGGATGGCGATCAGCCAGATGGCGTAGGCGATGAGCAGGACCAGAAGCAGCACCGCCACCGCCGAGGCGTAGCCTTTGTCGAGCGACTTGAAGGCGCTGACATAGATGTAGACCGGCACCGTGCTGGTCGAGCCGGCCGGCCCGCCCTCGGTCATGACGAAGATCAGGTCGGCGAAGGTGGCGATCCAGATGGTGCGCAGCATGACGG
>JAFKFE010000522.1 GCA_017308345.1 Alphaproteobacteria bacterium
TGCCGAGCACGGCGCCCACCGGCGCCACCTGTCCTTCGGTGAAGAAGATGTCCGCCAGCCAGCCGTCGCGATCGGCCTCTATTTCGGTCGCCGCCTTGGCGGTCTCGACGGTGACGATGAGGTCGCCGGCCTTGACCGGATCGCCTGGTTTGGCCGCCCAGGCGACCACCAGCACGGCTTCCATATATTCGCCGCCGGCGCTGTCGATGCTGATCGGAGGGGTGGCACTCGCCGTCTCCGTCACTTCAGCGTCTTCAGCGCGGCGGCGCGGATTTTCTCGGCGCTCGGCAGCATCGCCGTCTCGAGCGGCTCGGAATAGGGGATCGGCATGTCCGGCAGCGTGACGCGCGCGACCGGCGCGTCCAACTCGTCGAAGGCATGATCCATGATCGTCGCCGAGAGCTCGGCGGCATAGCCGCAGAAGCGCCAGCCTTCGTTGACCACGACGGCGTGATGCGTCTTCGCGATCGAGGCGACGATGGCATTGACGTCGAGCGGGCGCAGCGACCGGAGGTCGACGATCTCGGCCGAAACGCCGTCCGTGGCCAGAAGATCGGCCGCCTTCGACGCCTCGACCACCATCTTCGAGGTGGCGAAGATCGAGATGTCGCTGCCCTCGCGCAGGATCGCCGCCTTGCCGAGCGGCACCGTCACGTCGCCGTCGGGCACCTCGCCGCGGGTGTTGTAGAGCAGCTTGTGCTCGAGGAAGACGACGGGCTGATCGTCGCGGATCGCCGCCTTCAGCATGCGCTTGGCGTCGGCGGGCGTCGAAGGCGCGACGACCTTGATGCCGGGAATATGGGCGACCATGGAATCGAGCGCCTTGGAGTGCTGCGCGCCGGCGCCGGCGCCACCGCCGCCCTGGGTGCGCAGCACGAAGGGCATCTTCACCTGGCCGTTCCAGATGTAGTTGTAGATCGAGGCCTGGTTGACCAGCGCATCGAGCGTCAGCGGCATGAAATCCGCATACATGATTTCAAGCACCGGCCGGGTGCCGGTCATGGCCGCGGTCACCGCCATGGCGGTCAGCGCCTGTTCGGAGATCGGCGTGTCGCGAACCCGCGTCTCGCCGAACTCTTCCATCAGCCCTTTCGTCACCTTGAAGACGCCGCCATAGCGGCCGATGTCCTCGCCGAACAGGAAGACGGAGGGGTCGGCCTGCATCTCCTCGCGCAGCGCGGCGTTGAGCGCTTCGGCATATCGCATCATCGCCATGTCAGTACGCCTCGCTGTAGGGATTGCAGGCTTCGTCGAGCGCGAATTCCGGCATCGGGTCGGAAAGAGCGGCCTCGAACGCCTCGTCGGTCTCGGCCTTGGCCGCGGCCTCGATCGCGGCGAGCCGTGCCTCGTCGACCTTGCCCGACAGCGCCTTGCGCGAGACGAGCAGGGGGTCGCGGGCCTTCCAGGCCGCTATGTCTTCCGGCTTCTGGTAACCGCCCATGTCGGAGGTGGAGAAGCCCTCGACGCGATAGGTCTTGCATTCCACCATGCCGGGACCTTCGCCACGTCTCGCCCGCTCCACCATGGCCGATACGGCGCGATAAACGGCGACGGCGTCGTTGCCGTCGACGATCTCGGCCGGCATGGCATAGCCGGCGGCGCGGATCGACAGGTCCGCGACCGGCGACTGGACGTCGGAGGGAACAGTCAGCCCGAACTGATTGTGCTCGAGCACGAAGACGACCGGCAGCTTCCAGAGCCCGGCCATGTTCATCGCCTCGTGGCAGATGCCGGTCTGGGCGGCGCCGTCGCCGAAGATGCACATGGCGACATTGCCGGTGCCGAGGATCTGCATCGACAGCGCCATGCCGGTGGCGGCGGGGATGCCGGCGCCGACGATGGCATTGCCGCCGATCACGCCCTTTTCGGCGTCGGCGACCAGCATGTGCCCGGCCCGCCCGCCGCAGGCGCCGGTGGCCCTGCCGAATATCTCGGCCACCACGGGACGCATGGCCATGCCCTTGCCGATATAGACGGCATGGCCTCGATGCGTGGTGGCCACCTTGTCGTCGGTCTCCAGCGCCGCCGTGGCGGCGACGCCGACAGCCTCCTGGCCGTCGCACCGATGGATCGGACCGCGTGTGCGCCCTTCCTTGTGAAGCGCCCCAAGCCTCTCTTCCAGGTGCCGCACCAGCAGCATCCGGCGATAGATTTCCAGCTGTTGTTCGACGGAAGGAGTGTTCTTCACGGCTATCCCCGGTTTCGTGTCGAAATTAAATACAAAAGTGTCGACACTTTGCAAGCACTTCTGCAAGATGGGGTGAAAACAAGTTTGGGAAAGGGGACTGGCCATGCGGCTGAAGGACAAGGCGGCAATCGTCACGGGGGCCGGCGCCGGCATCGGCGCCGCCGTCACGGCACTGTTCGTGAAGGAGGGCGCCCGCGTTCTGGCCGTGGACCGCGACGGCGCTCGGGCGAGCGAAGTGGCCGGCGGCACCGGCGCGCTGGCGATGCAAGCGGATGTCTCCGACGAGGCTTCCGTCGCGGCGATGGTGCGCCGTGCGCAAGAGGCATTCGGGCGCGTCGACATCCTGGTCAACAATGCCGGCTACGGCATACGCGGTTCGGTCGTCGACACCGCCGCGGACGATTGGGACGCGCTGATGGCGGTGAACCTGAAGGGTGTCTTCCTCTGCTCCAAGCATGCCATTCCCGTCATGGCCGCCGGTGGCGGCGGGGTGATCGTGAACACCGCCTCCAATGTCGCCAATGTCGGGCTTGCCGACCGGGCCGCCTATGTCGCCTCGAAAGGCGGCGTCGCGGCGCTGACGCGGGCCATGGCGCTCGACCATGCGGGCCAGAACATCCGCGTCAACGCCGTGGCGCCGGGCGTCACCTGGTCGAGCTATTTCGACAGCATGCTCAAGACCCATCCCGATCCGAAAGGGTTTGTCGCGGCGCTCAACGCGCGATCGCCGATGAACCGCGTCGCGCAGCCGATCGAGATCGCCAATGCGATATTGTGGCTCGCCAGCGGCGAATCCTCCTTCGCGACCGGCTCGATCCTGACGGTCGACGGCGGCATGACCGCCTGGTGAGCACAGGCTCCGTTGCATCGCGGCGCCGTTCGCCAGGTCAGAAAGCGGGCGGGATGGAGCGCAGGGCGGCGAGCATCTCGTCGAGGTCGGCGCAAGGCAGGCAGCCGAGGTCGGCGATATCCTTGGTCACATCGACCGGCAGGCCTGAATTGGAGTCCTTGGGCACCTCGTTCAGCCGACCGCCGATCAGCACCGGCAGGGCAAGTCCGCGTGCCGCCATCGCCGCTTTCACCGCCTGCGCATAGCGCAGCGCCACGCCATTATAGGTGCTGACCGCGATGGCGTCCGCGCCGGTTTCGGCGGCGCGCGCGACGAGCGCTTCCGGGTCGACGGCCACGCCGGCGTCCGCGATGGCGATGCCCAGCCCCTCGAGCGCCTGCTCGACGAGATATTTTCCATGTTCATGCACGTCGGTGGTGCCGATGCAGACAGTGAGGTTCCTTGCGGCCTCCACCGGCTTTTGCGCCGCGACCCAGGCTGCCGCCTTGTGGTTGAGCTCGCGTGCCCATTCGGCATGGATCAGCGGCGTGCGCCCCCGCTGGCCGACGGCGCCCGGACCGAAAAGCGCTTCCAGGCGGCGCGGTCCGATGCGGCGGATGGCCAGCATCAGCGCGGCGGGATCGTCCACCGCGACCCCCCGCTCGGCGAAGCCGGCGAGAGCGGCATCGGCAAAGCGCCGCCCGCCTTCGACCAGCACATCCGCCATCGCCTCCACCTTTGTCCAGTCGAAGACCGGGTCGTAGAAGGGCGCGTGCAGCGTCAGCCGGTGGGCGAAGGTTTGCGCGTCGATGATCTCGTCGACGTCGGGAATGCGCTGGTTCTCGGTCACCGGCACGGGATTGATCGCATGGCCCGAAGGCCACCGCCCCATGGCGAGTATGTCGGCCAGCAGATAGCTCGCCAGGCTTGCGTAATTGCCGGCGGGGGTCGACTGGTAGGAGACGGTGTTGCCGAAGATCATGGTGCCCGGCGTGTCGGTGACCCGGACCAGGGCCGCGTGGAAGGCGGTGCGCGACAGCGGATCGCTGAAATGATGACCGTAGCAATGGCCGAGCCGCGCGCCGATCAGCGTCTCGACGATGTGTTTTTCCACCAGCACCATGCCGAGAGCGCAGGCCATGTCGATGAAAAGCCCGGCAAATCCGTCGTCGAGATTGGAGTGGACGAGGATCTCCGCGTCCTGCGCGGCGATCAGGCCGAGCGCGGTGACGGTCGCTTCGGTGGTTGCTACGTCATCGTCCCAATAGGGCAGCCGGAAGGTGAAATACTGTCCGAGATTGCCGATCGCGGTCGCCCCTGCGGCGATTGCGGCGCGGGTGTTTTCGACGGCGCCCGGCAGGCCGAGCATGAAGTCACCGAAATGGGCGGCGGCGGGCGCGGCATTGGTGATGCGCGCGAAGTCTTCCGGGCCGGTCAGCACGATGCCGGTGCCGCGCGCGGCCTTGGCGCGCATGGCTTGCGGATAGCCCATCGACCAGTCGAGCGTGATGCCGAAACGGTCGACGGTCACGCCCGCCTTGCGGCATTGCTCATGCACCTCGCCGATCGCGGCGATCGTGCGGTCGACGCTCCGGAAGCCGATATGCGCGTGTTGCATGACGCGCCTTTCGGCCGCCGCCTTGCGTTTCCACGCCGCTTCTGACGGCATTCCGGTTTTGGTCAGGAAGCGGCAGGTGCCGAGCTGCCAGTCGCGCGCCATCGCGCGCCCTTCGGCAAGCAGGTCCGCCCCCGGCTTGAGGCGCGGCTCGATGAGTGCGGGGGTGACGTCGGCGGTCATGATGTCTGCTGTTCGCTTTCGGCAACGAAGCGGCGGATGATGGCGGCGAAACCCATCGGATCGGCGAGGGGATGGAAATGCGCGCCTTCGATGGATGTGTATCTCGCCGCCGGTATCGCGGCGGCGATGGCCTGAGAGATGGCGGGCGGCGTCAGGACATCGCCCATGGCGGCGATCACCTGGACCGGGGCGGCGATGCGCGGCAGGTCCGCGAGACGATCGTGGTCGAGCAGCATGCGTACGCGCGCCGCCGCGACGCTGAGCGGAGCGAGCGTCCGGGACGCGGCGGCGACCGCTTCTTCGAGCTGCTTCTCATGCGTTTCGAGATAGGAAGGTTCGTGGCAAAGCACATGGCCAAGGCGCTGATAGGTCTCGGCCATGCCGGCCTCGAGCAGTTCGGCGCGGGCCGTGAAGAGCGCGCGGAATCGGGCATCGGCCCGCGCCCAGGAACTGCTGATCGTGTAGCCCAGGCCGAGGTCGGCATGGTCGAGCGCGAGCACCTGCGCGATGGCGCCGCCGGTGGAATGCCCGACGATATGCGCCGGCCCGCCCGTAAGCGCCAACAGGCCTGCGACATCGCTGGCGATCAACGGGATCGAATAGGGCCCTTCCGGGCGGTCGCCGCGGCCCGCGCCGCGATGGTCGGTGACGATCAGGCGATGGTCGGCCTCAAGCAGGCGCGCCACGCCGGCCCAGAACCGTCCGTCCCCGCCGAGCCCCGGGATGAGGGCCACGCGCGGACCGCTCGCGCCAAACGTCTCGTAGTGGATGCGGCATCCATCGGCGGCGGTGAAGAACGCCATTAACGGCCTCCGGTGGCGAGCAGGTCGCGCAGCGTGGCCGCAAGGCTGAGGGCCGTGAGCGCCGACGTCTTCGGATTGCCGGGCGAAGGCGCGTTGGCGAGGTGGAACGAGGCGTTGCCGGCGCCGCTCTCGGCCTCGATCTCATGCGTGTTGCCGGCCGCCTTCGGGTCGGCGATCACGCGCACGGTGACCTTGTCGGCGCCGACGGCCAGCGCCACGGCGAAGGCGGCATTGAGGTTCCTCGGGTAGGCCCTTGCGGCTTCCGCGGGCGTGCCCTCGAATAGAACCACCGCATCGTGCTCGGCCGACAGGCCGAGGGCGGCCAGTTCCGCCTTCCAGGCTGCCGGCGGCTTGCGCGAGGTGTAGCGCACCCGCGCGTCGGGAAGGGCCGCTATCGCGCGGAGATAGTCGAGGCCGCCCAGGGCGCCTGCCGGCAGGATGACGCGCGCGCCGCCGTCACGGCCGGCGTCGGTAAGGCGTGTATGAAGCGCTGTGTCGGCAAGCGCGCCGACCGAGGCAATGACGGTCGGGATACCTGCTTCGAGCAGCGCCGGCACGTAAGCGGCGACCGCCTCCTGGCCTGCCGCCTCGGCCACCGCGTCCGGCTTCGCGTCGATCAGCTGATCGAGCCTGGTGACCGCGCTCGCATTGGCCGGCAATTCAGGCCTGGCGCCTTCGCGCAGGAGCACTACCCAGTCGATCGTGTCAGCTGAAAAGGCCGAGACGAGGTCACGCGCGATCGCGCCGTAGCCGATGAGACCGAGCGTCGTCATCCGGCCTCTTCAGGAGTTACGGCTCACGGGATCGAACTTGTCGGCGAGGTCTGCGCCGAAAACCGTCTTGCGCTCGATCTCCAGCACGTTTTCCGGGCGCGGGAAGTTGGACGGCACACGCTCGCCCGGCTTGCGTGGCTTGCCGATGAGGCGGAAGAAGTCCTCAAGCCCGTTGGGCACGATCAGCCAGACCCAGCGAAGCTGCGTCTCGCCATCGTTGATGAACATGTGCCTGACATTCTTCGGCAGGAACACCACGCTGTCGGGCCGTATCGGATACTCCTTGCCGTCGACGACGGCGCGGCCGTGGCCTTCGATCACGTAGATTGCTTCTTCGTTGCGGTCATGCGTGTGCTCGCGCACGTAACCGCCGGGCGCGACCGACTGCGTGCCGAGCGCGAACGGATGCTCCATGCCGACGATATGCGGCGCCAGCGCCACGTCGATATGGCCGTTCGCCGGCACCGGCTGCCAGTAGCTTTCACGCGTTTCGGATCCGGAAATATGAATCCCGGAGGGAGCAGAAGGAAGGTGGGTGTCGTCCATGGCTCTGCCTGTCGAAAGGGGCTGCGAATGATCATGCGGGCGAATGCCGCTCACCAACGGAGCGTATAACGCAAAAAGTGTCGACACAATAGTAGACAGATTTAATTTCCCGTACCTATAGTGACGCCGCGATGACAGCAGGGGACCGCAATGGGCGAATTCGACGTTCTGGTTATCGGTTCGGGGTCGGCGGCCTGTTCGGCGGCGCTCAGGGCCGCCAAGGGCGGCCTCAAGGTGCTGGTGATCGAAAAGAGCGAATGGCTGGGCGGCACTTCGGCCATGTCGGGCGCCGGGGTCTGGATACCCGCCAACCATGTGGCGGCGGGCGCCGGGGTTGCCGACAGCCGGGAAGATGCGCTGGCCTATCTGCGCGCCGTGGCGCCGCAGGGCTGGGCGCGCAAGGAGGATGCGCTCTGGAGCGCGTTCGTCAGGGCCGCTCCCGATATGTTGCGGTTCCTCTCCGGCAACACGCCTCTCGACTTCCGCTTGGTCAACGAGCCGGATCCCTTCGCCGAGGCGCCCGGCGGCAAGCTTTTCGGCCGCATGGTTTCGCCGAGGCCGCTCAGCCGCCGCATCCTGGGCAAGTTCGCGCCGCGCCTGCGCCGCTCCACCCTGCCGCACAGCTTCAGCTATCAGGAAATCGTCGATCTCGACCTCTATCATCACCCCATCCGCGCCGGCCTCAGGCTCTGGCCGAGGCTGCTTTGGCGGCGGCTGACGAATGCGGGCGGGCAGGGCACGGCCCTCATGACCGGGCTCATCAGGGGCTGCCTTGACGCGGGCGTTGCCTTTCAGCTGGAGACGCGCGCCGTGAGCCTGCTTCAGGATTCGGACTCGCGCGTCATCGGCGCCGAGGTCGAGCGCAAGGGAAAGCGCACGAAGCTGCTTGCCCGGCGCGGCGTGGTCATCGCGACGGGCGGCTTCGAGTGGGATGCCGAGATGCGGGCTCGCCATTTCCCCGGTGCGCTCGATCGCATCGGCAGCCCTCCCACCAATGAAGGCGATGGCCAGAAGCTTGCCGCTTCCGTCGGCGCGGAACTCGACCGCATGGACCAGGCAAATGTCTATCCCTGCCTGCCGACACGCTATCGCGGCAAGCCGCACGGCCTGCCCATGACCTTTCAGGCCGAGCCGCATTCGATCGTGGTGAACCGCGACGCGAAGCGTTTCGTCAGCGAGAATGATTTCAACATCGGCGAGGCGATCGACGCGCGCGGGCCGGACGGCACGCCGGTGAATCTGCCTTGCTATCTCGTCGGCGACCATCGTTTCCTGAAGACGTCGCTGCCTTTCCGCTGGTACGCCTCCTACGAACGCCAATGGGTCAAGAAGGCCGATACGATCGCTGGCCTGGCCGCGAAGCTCGGACTGCCCGCGGCGGCGCTCGAGGAGACGATCGTCCGCTGGAACGGCTTTTGCGCCAGGGGACGCGACGAGGATTTCCGCCGCGGCGAGAATGGCTGGGAAGACTACAAGGCGCACGGCCCCGAAAACCGACTGAAGCCGATCGACAAGCCGCCCTATATCGGCATGACGATCAACCGTTCGATCCTCGGCACCAAGGGTGGCGCCCGCACCAACGAGCGGGCGCAGGTCGTGCGGCCCGACGGTTCGATCATTCCGGGGCTCTACGCCGCGGGGCTCGCCATGGCCAACCCGATCGGCACGCGCGCCGTGGGAGCCGGCACGACCCTCGGCCCCAACATGACCTGGGGTTACATCGCCGCCGAAACGATCCTTCACCAGAACCGGTGAGCTCAGAGGCGGAATCCAAGCGACGAAAACCCGCCCCGGTCCATGGCCTCGGGAACGAGACGGAGATCATTTTCAACGTTCCGTTTGCATCGGCTGTCGGTGACGAGATCCAAGCGAAAGCTGGGGCGGCGAAACAACGGCCAAATCATGGATTGCGGGCGCGATTGAAACCGACCTGAAGGCTGCCCTGAACCGATACGGATCGATCCGGCGCTGCGGCCGGACCGCGCGCTGGAGATCGAGCTCTGGCTGAGAGGGATTTCATGGACTTCATCGTGTATGTCCCAAGGCTCCGACGTGAGCTCCTGCCAAGCCGTCCGTAAGACACATGAGGTGGCGAATTTAACCCCTCGATTGGGCAATAAACGTTGAAAATTCAACATGATGAGAGATACTGCCGCCACACGCGGCGCATCCTCGGGCCAACACAGCTCGCCCGACAGTCCGCTTGCGCTGAAAATGACCGGTCTGACAGATCAGGCCCGGTCGAGAACTTGCCTGCGGATCTCGTCGGCGACAGGATGCAGAACATCGGAGGGCAGGGAACCGACAAGGCTGTATCCCATTCCGTTCGACGCCCAGCTCCAGCCGCCTACCTTCCCTTCCGAATGCGGTGTCATGGCGCGCGTCTGTTCCACGGCCATGGGTCTGGTCAGCATGACCAGGCGCGTACCCTGGTCATTGTCATACATTAACATCAGGCCGGCGCCATGCGGTGTGGAGACGACGCGGCCACCCATCAGCCTGTATCCCGATTTCGACAGATCCGGCAGGACCGGCTTGCGCCCCATTCGTTCCGTTGCCCAATCAACGAGCTCAGCCATATTGTCGGCCCGCAGTTCGACCGGCCTGACCCGGTCTGGCGCATAGGTGGCGAAACTGTCCGAGGCTTCCCGGGCGAGGGCGACGACACCTTCGTTCGCGGGGGACATGATATCGTGCGTGTACCAGCCACCGAAACCGCCGGCAAACAGCAGCGCTGCAGCTGCCGAGGCGAGCCGCCACGCGGAAACGCGGTTCTGTCGTCTCGTGGCGATCATGTGGTTGAGGTTGAGCCGGGAAGGGATCGGTTCTTCGGCGACAGGATCGAGCGCGGATCGCAACGTCGCGCGCTGGGAAGAATAGGAGGCAAAACGGTTGGCGACCTCCGGGTGCTCTTCCAGATAGCTCGAGACCTCACTGCTACGGGTATCGTCGAGCCGACCGTCGACGTAGGCGTGAAGGTCGTCCTCGGTAATTGGCCTACCGGTCATTTCACTCTCCGCAAATGCGATCTTGGTCTAGCGCCGACGGAGGGATTATCCAAGATCTGCCGCAGCCGTTCCCGCCCGCGCGACAACCGCGACATGACAGTTCCGGCAGGTATGGCCAGCACTTCGGCGACCTGGGCGTAGGACAGGTCCTCGACGGAAACCAGCAGCAGCACGCTGCGCTGTTCTTCCGGCAGTTGCTGGACCGCCAACATCAACTCGGATCGCGCGAGTTCGTCTTCCTGCGTGGGGCGCTGCCCCACACTATCCTCGCCGGCATCCTCAATCGGCAAATGCTGACCCCGCCGGGATACCTGCCGCAATCGACTGATGGCCAGATTGCGCAGGATCGCGAACACCCAGGTGCGCGCGTCGTCGTTTCGGCGGCG
>JAFKFE010000523.1:0-6038 GCA_017308345.1 Alphaproteobacteria bacterium
AGTACGATGATGCCGCCCGGGCGGCAGATGCGGATCAGTTCGTCCAGGCCCTCGACCCCGACGTGGCCGGAAGTGAAGACGCCCGCCGAAATGATCCCCGCATAGGCGCCGTCGGCGAAAGGCAGGGTATCGCCGAGCGCCAGACGATGCAGCGCCGTGTAGACGCCCTTGGCGGCGGCCTTGTCCAGCATGCCCTGCGAGATGTCCAGCGCCTCGACTTTCGGATAGCCGGTGATGGCAAGCCATTCGCCGATCAGGCCGGTGCCGGCGCCGGCGTCGAGCAGCGGCTCGGCGCCGCGCGGCAGGTGCCGGGCCAGCAGCGCCAGGCAGATCGTCGGATGGCGGTAGCCGGCAATCGACATGTCGGCGTCATAGGTCTCCGACCAGCCGTCATAGATCGCGGCCACTTCCTCCGGCCGCTTCGCCGCGTAAGCGGCGCCCAGCGCGCTGTTGTGCTTGCCGTCTGCCATTGCCGCTCCCGACACCCCGACTCTCTTTCGACGGATGATAGCCAAGCAGCAAAAACTGTGGAACCGTCAGAGCCACAACAATGATGTGAACGGGGGCACGGACATGACCGACGACGATTTGCGTTTGGCGCTGGCCGCCATTCCAGCGCTGGCCGGTTACAAGGGGCCGCTGGAGCGGCTCGGTGGTCTCACCAACATGGTCTACAGGGCCGGCGAGGTCTGCCTGCGCATTCCTGGAAAAGGCACCGAGGAATACATCAACCGCGCCAACGAGACGGTAGCGGCGCGCGAGGCGGCTAAAGCCGGCGTCAGCCCGGAGGTGCTCCATGCCGATCCGGCATCCGGCCTGATGGTTACGCATTTTATCGCCGGGGCCGAGACGATGTCGCCGGCCAAGTTCAAAACGCGCAAGGGCAGCCCGGCCCGGGCAGGCCAGGCCTTTCAAAAGCTCCATTCCTCCGGCGCGGTGTTTCCCTTCCGCTTCGAACTGTTCGCGATGATCGACGACTATCTCAAGGTCCTGTCGACCAAGGACGTGGCGCTGCCCGCCGGCTATCACGACGTGGTGCGCGAGGCAGGCGCGGTGCGCGCGGCGCTTGCCGCGCGCACCATCCCGCTCGCCGCCTGCCATTGCGATCCGCTGTGCGAGAATTTCCTCGATACGGGCGATCGGATGTGGATCGTCGACTGGGAATATTCGGGGATGAATGATCCGCTGTGGGATCTCGGCGACCTCTCGGTGGAGGGCCAGTTCGACGCGGGACAGGACGAGGACATGATGCGCGCCTATTTCAGCGGCGAAGCGCGGCCGGCCGAGCGCGGCCGCGTCGTCATCTACAAGGCGATGTGCGACCTCTTATGGACGCTGTGGGGCCTGATCCAGCTTGCCAACGACAATCCGGCCGACGATTTCCGCGCCTATGCCGACGGGCGCTTCGCCCGCTGCAAGGCGCTGATGGAGACGGCGGAATTCTCGCGGCATCTGGCGGCCGTGCGCGCCGGATAGGCCCTAGTTGACGCCCTTCGGCACGTTCTCGGGCGGCACGACGGTTTCCACCACCTTCTGGCGGTGGAAGATGAAGATGCCGGCGAGCACGACGATCGCCGAGCCGACCAGGATGCGGGGACTTGGCATGTCGCCGAAGAAAACCAGGCCAAACACGATGGCCCACAGAAGCAGGCTGTAATGCAGCGGCGCCAGCGTCGAGGCCGGCGCCAGCTTCAGTGCCCGGGTGATCATCAGATGGGCCGCGCAGGAAACGACGCCGAGCAGAAGCATGGCGCCGAAATCGAGCGCCGACGGCGTGCGCCAGGCGCCGATGGCCAGCGCGCCGCCGACAATCAGCGTGCCGATGGTCTGCCAGGTGACAAGCGTCGTATCGCTCGTTCCACGCAAACGCCGGCCGAGGATGATGGCAAAGCCGAAGGCGACACTACCGATCAGGGCATAGGTCGACGACAGCGAGAAAGCCGCCGAGGACGGCTTCAGGATGATCAGCACGCCGCAGAAGCCGACCAGGATCGCCAGCCAGCGGCGCCAGCCGACCTTTTCGCCGAGCAAGAGGTGCGAGAGCGCGGCGACATAGATCGGCCCGGCCATGTAGAAGCTCATCACGTCGGCGAGCGGCAGGTGGACGACGGCGGCATAGAAGAGCCCGGTGTCGAGCGTCGTCGCCACGACGCGCAAGAGCTGCAGCACCGGTCTTTCCATCTGGAACAGCTTGCCCGCGCCCTGGTTGGCGATCATCGGCCCCAGCACGAAGAAGGCGCCGACCGAGCGGATCAGCACAACCTGGCCGACGGAAAAGCTGGCGACAAGCCATTTGCCCATCGCGTCGTTCAACGCGAACATGAAGTCTCCGGCCAGCATCAGGAGGATGCCGGCCAGAAGCACGTTCTTGATCGTAAAACCGCGCGCGAGGGACTGGGCCATGCCGGCTCCCTAGCCGCAAGGGGCCGGTTTGACGAGGAACATCCGGGGGAATCGGTAAGACCAGCGGCGGAACCCGCCGGTTCTAGACAGTTTTATGCCGCCTGTTCACCTTTGCCGGACGACCGGTGATCGACAGCCGCGTCTCCTGCTTTGTCCGTTCGGCCACGACCTTGCCCCTGGCGATGACGCACAGGCGCTCCGGGCGCAGGCGAACGGCCTCGATTGCATTGCCGGCGTCGAGAACGACGAGGCTGGCCCGCTTGCCGACCGCCAGGCCAAGATGATCGAGCCCCATGATGGCGGCGTTGACATTGGTGACCATGTCGAAGCAGCGCGCCATGTCGGCCGGGCTCGACATCTGCGCGACATGCAGGCCCATGAAGGCGACGTCGAGCATGTCGGCGGTGCCGAGCGAATACCAGGGGTCGAGCACGCAATCCTGGCCCCAACCGACGCGGATGCCGAGCGCCAGCATCTCCTTCACCCGGGTCAGGCCGCGCCGCTTCGGGAAAGTGTCGTGTCGCCCCTGCAGCATGATGTTGATCAGCGGATTGGGAATGGCCGAGACGCCGGCCTCGGCAATCAACGGTAGAAGCTTTGAGACGTAGTAATTGTCCATCGAATGCATGGAGGTGAGGTGCGAGCCGGCCACCCTGCCCTGCAGGCCAAGGCGCTGCGTTTCATAGGCAAGCTGCTCGATATGGCGCGACAGCGGATCGTCCGTCTCGTCGCAGTGCATGTCGACCATCAGGCCACGTTTCGCCGCGATCTCGCAAAGCTCCGTCACCGAGCGGGTGCCGTCGGCCATGGTGCGCTCGAAATGCGGAATGCCGCCGACGATGTCGACGCCCATGTCCAGAGCGCGAACGGTATTCTCAAGCGCCGTCGGCGAACGATAGAGGCCGTCCTGAGGAAAGGCGACGAGTTGCAGGTCGAGATAGGGAGCGACCGCTTTCTTCACGTCGAGCAGGGCTTCCACCGCCAGCAGCCGGTCGTCGCAGACATCGACATGGCTGCGTATGGCGAGCAGGCCCATCGACACCGCCCAGTCGCAATAGGCGAGCGCGCGCTCGCGCACGGCCTCGTGTGTCAGAAGCGGCTTCAGCTCGCCCCAAAGCGCGATACCTTCCAGCAGCGTGCCAGACGCGTTGATGCGCGGGATGCCGTAGGACAGGGTGGCGTCCATGTGAAAATGGGGATCGACGAAGGGCGCAGAGACGAGATTGCCGCGCGCGTCGATCTCGGTCGGCGAGGAACCGGGCAAATTGGGCTCTATGGCCCGGATGGTCTCGCCGGCAACGCCGATGTCGGCAATCCTGCCGTCCGGCAGCGTGCCCCCGCGCACGATGAGGTCGAAATCCATCTGTCGCCACCCTTTTCCTGAGAATCGGCAATCATCGTGGCCGAAAAGACAGCATCGCGCAGCCTTTTCTTTCCCCGGCGGCCGAAAGGTTCCATCGCGCCGCAACTCGCTCTATAAGCCGCCTCTCGCCATCATGGCGAATCCGGAACTCTTGCAATCAGACAGGATCGGCCTTTGTTTCGCTTCTTCCGCTTGACGGAAAACCAGCGCCTCATCGCGAGGCTGGTGAGGGAATCCTTCCACGAGCATAAATTCGGCTATGGCGCCGCCATAGTTTCGATGCTGGTCGTGGCCGCCATGACAGGCGCCAGCGCCTGGGTCCTGCGCGAGATCACCAACGAATTCGTCGTCTTCAAGAGGCTCGACCGCGTCAACCTGATCGCCGGCGGGGTCGCGGCGATCTTCCTGATCAAGGGTTTTGCCACCTTCGTCCAGGCCTACTTCATGAGCCGCGTCGGCAACGCCATCATCGCCGACCGGCAACGCAAGATCTATGATCGCATCCTGGCGCAGGGCATCGAGTTCTACCATTCGACCTCTTCGTCCGACCTGATCACCCGTATGACCAACAATGCGCAGGCCGCGCGCAGCGTGCTCGATCTTGTCGTCACGTCCTATGTGCGCGACCTGGTGACGCTGATCGTCCTGGTCGGGGTCATGATCTGGCAGCAGCCGGCGCTGTCGCTGATCTGCTTCGTCGTCGGGCCGGTGGCGATCTATGGCGTGAACCGCATCCTGAAGCGCGTCCGCAATATCGCCACCATGGAGTTCCGCTCGCTTGGTCAGATCGTGCATGTGATGCAGGAAACGGCGATCGGCGTACGCGTCGTCAAATCCTTCAACCTCGACGGCGCGATGCGCAACCGCACGTACAAGGCCGTCTCCGACGTCGAGACCCGTGCCAACAACATTGCTGCGCTCGAGGCGGCGACCAGCCCGGTGATGGAAACACTTGCCGGCCTGGCGATCGCCGGCGCGGTCTTCATCAGCGGATTCCTTGTGCTGCAGGGCGGGCAGATGCCGGGCAACATCATGGCCTTCATCGCGTCGCTGCTTCTCGCCTATGAACCGGCAAAGCGGCTGGCCCGGGTGCGCATCTCGCTCGAGACCGGCATCGTCGGCGTGCGCATGATGTTCCAGCTCGCCGACCGGCCGCTGACGCTCGCCGAGAAACCCGGCGCCACTCCGCTGCAGCCGGGCCCGGGCGAAATCCGCTTCGACACGGTCAGCTTCGCCTATCCGGAAAGCCCGCCGGTGTTCGAGGGCTTCAACCTGACGCTCAAGGCCGGCAAGATGACAGCGCTGGTCGGACCGTCCGGCAGCGGCAAGTCGACGATCCTGAACCTGATCATGCGCATGTACGACCCGCAGACCGGCAAGGTGATGTTCGACGGCCAGGACATCTCGTTCGCGACGCTGGATTCTCTCAGGAAGAAGATCGCCTATGTCAGCCAGGACACGTTCCTGTTCGCCGGCACGATCATGCACAATATCCGCCTCGGCCGCGAGAACGCGACCGATGAAGAGGTGATCGCCGCCGCCAAGGCCGCGAACGCGCATGACTTCATCAGCGCCATGGCCAAGGGTTACGACACGGAAGTCGGCGAGAACGGTTCGCTCTTGTCCGGCGCATGCTGCGCAACGCCGAGATCCTGCTGCTCGACGAGGCAACCAGCGCGCTCGACGCCGAATCGGAGGCGCTGTTCCGCGACGCGCTGCAGCAGCTGACCGTCGGGCGCACGACGATCGTGATCGCGCACCGGCTGTCCACCGTGCATCAGGCGGACACCATCGTGGTGCTGGAGAACGGCAAGGTGCTGGAAAGCGGCCCGCACAAGACCCTGCTCAAGCAGGGCGGGCTTTACCAGAAGCTTTATGAATATCAGCTGATGCCGTAGGGCGGGCTCTCCTTCTCCCCGTGCGGGAGAAGGAGAAGCGCTCATCACTCCGGCACTTTCCTGACCGCGCCCTTGTCGGCGCTGGTGGCGAAGGCGGCGTAGGCGCGCAGCGCCGTCGTCACCTTGCGCTTGCGCTTTTCGGCCGGCTTCCAGGCATCGGCGCCTTTTGCCGCCATCGCCTTGCGGCGCGCCTCGAGCTCGGCATCGCCGATGGCGAGCCGGATGGTGCGGTTGGGAATGTCGATCTCGATCGTGTCGCCTTCCTGGACCAGGCCGATCGCGCCGCCCTCGGCGGCCTCCGGCGAGACATGGCCGATCGACAGGCCGGACGTGCCGCCGGAGAAGCGGCCGTCGGTGATCAGCGCGCAGGCTTT
>JAFKFE010000523.1:6057-16376 GCA_017308345.1 Alphaproteobacteria bacterium
CTGGTCGGGTAGAGCATCTCCTGCATGCCCGGACCGCCGCGCGGGCGCTCATAGCGGATGACGACGACGTCGCCGGCCTTGATCTCGTTGCCGAGGATCGCCTTGACGGAAGCGTCCTGGCTCTCGAAGACGCGGGCCGGGCCGGTGAATTTCAGGATCGACTCGTCGACGCCGGCGGTCTTCACGATGCAGCCGTCGAGCGCCAGGTTGCCCTTCAGCACGGCGAGCCCGCCATCTTTCGAGAAGGGCGTCCTGGCCGAACGGATGACGCCCTTTTCACGGTCGAGGTCGAGCTCGTCCCAGCGGCGGTCCTGGCTGAAGGCGACCTGCGTCGGCACGCCGCCGGGGGCGGCGCGGAAGAAGTCGCGGACATTTTCGGCCGAGGTGCGGGCGATGTCCCAATGGTCGAGCGCCTCGCCGAGCGTAGCGGTATGCACCGTCGGCAGGTCGCGATTGATCAGGCCGGCCTGGTCGAGCTGGCCAAGGATGGCCATGATGCCGCCGGCGCGATGGACGTCTTCCATATGCACGTCGGACTTGGCCGGCGCCACCTTGCAAAGCACCGGCACCTTGCGCGAAAGCCGGTCGATGTCTTCCATGGTGAAGTCGACCTCGCCCTCATGCGCGGCGGCAAGGATGTGCAGCACCGTGTTGGTCGAGCCGCCCATGGCGATGTCGAGCGCCATGGCGTTCTCGAAGGCGCCCTTGGAGGCGATGCTGCGTGGCAGCGCGCTCTCGTCGTCCTGCTCGTAGTAGCGCTGGGCGAGATCGACGGCGAGGTGACCGGCCTCCACGAACAGGCGCTTGCGGTCGGCATGGGTGGCAAGCGTGGAGCCGTTGCCGGGCAGCGACAGGCCCAGCGCCTCGGTCAGGCAGTTCATCGAGTTGGCCGTGAACATGCCGGAGCAGGAGCCGCAGGTCGGGCAGGCCGAGCGCTCGATGACCTTCACGTCCTCGTCGGAGATCTTGTCGTCAGCGGCCGCGACCATGGCGTCGACCAGGTCGAGCGCCTGCGCCTTGCCAGCCAGCACCACCTTGCCGGCCTCCATCGGCCCGCCGGAGACGAAGACGGTCGGGATGTTGAGGCGTAAGCTGGCCATCAGCATGCCGGGGGTGATCTTGTCGCAATTGGAGATGCAGACCATGGCGTCGGCGCAATGGGCGTTGACCATGTATTCGACGGAGTCAGCGATCAGCTCGCGCGACGGCAGCGAATAGAGCATGCCGTCGTGGCCCATGGCGATGCCGTCATCGACGGCGATGGTGTTGAACTCCTTGGCGACGCCGCCGGCCTTCTCGATCTCGCGCGCGACGAGCTGACCCAGGTCCTTCAGATGGACATGGCCCGGCACGAACTGGGTGAAGGAGTTGACCACGGCGATGATCGGCTTGCCGAAATCCGAGTCCTTCATGCCCGTGGCGCGCCACAGGCCGCGGGCGCCGGCCATGTTGCGGCCATGGGTGGTGGTGCGGGAACGATAGGCAGGCATTGAACTGTCCTTGATGTCGGCATCGCGCCTCAAGGGCACGCGACCGGAATTTGAGCCGCAGGCCTTATATACGCCGGAGACTGGTCTGGCCACGCTTTTGCGATGCACCAGATTCCCCGAAAAGAATCGAACGTCCTGTCGGAACGCGCACCCGTGCCGCGTCCTTGGAGCGAATGGCAGGATTCAAGGCGCAATCGCCCGATCGGCCGTTTCAAAGCAAGGCAATGCAAGCAGCCCGAGGAGCAAGACATGCAAAAGATCACCACCTGCCTGTGGTTCGACGGCCAGGCCGAGGAGGCGATGAACCATTACATTTCCATCTTCAAGAACTCGAGGGTGCTGAGCGTCATGCGCTGGCCCAAGGGCCACGCCGACGAGGGCAAGGTGCTGTTGACCACGTTCGAGCTCGATGGCGTGCCGTTCCAGGCGCTCAATGGCGGCCCATACTTCAAATTCAACGAAGCGATGTCGCAGTCGATCGACTGCAAGACGCAGGAAGAGGTCGACTATTTCTGGGAGAAGCTCACGGAGGGCGGCGAGCCCGGCCAATGCAGTTGGCTGAAAGACAAGTTCGGCGTGTCATGGCAGGTCGTGCCGGAGCAGCTTCCGAGGCTGCTCCAGGATCCGGACCGGGCCAAGGCCGGTCGCGTCATGTCGGCGATGATGCAGATGGGCAAGATCGACATCGCCAAGATCGAGGAAGCTGCCAGGGGCTGAGCGAGGCTTTCAGCGCCGGCGCCGCCCCTTGTATCTGCACGGAGGAGACTTTGTGCGGTGGAAGCGACTGAGCCTCGAATCGGACGGCCATCCGATTCGAGGCTTGGCGAAGTCGCCCGACACCCCTCCGGTTACAACCGTGGATGAGCCTGGGATCTTCGCCTTCGTCACGCACGACCGAATAGTCGCTTGGCTCCAATCGCACGCACAAGGCAGGTTACCGTGAACAAGATCATATGTGGAGTGGATGTTTCGAAAAGGTGGCTCGATGCCCATGTCGAGCCGAGCGGGGCGGCTGGCCGCTTCGGTAACGATGCGGCAGGCATCACCGACCTGGCCGCCTGGTGTCGGGGCCACGACGTCGAGCTTGTCGTGATGGAGGCTAGCGGCGGCTATGAACGGCTGGCCTTCCTGCTGTTGTGGGAACTGGGAGTATGCTGCGGCTTGGCCAATGCCCGCAGTGTGCGCTACTTCGCCGAGGCGATGGGGTTCCTGGAAAAGACCGACAGGATCGATGCCGCCATGATCGCCCGCTATGGTCGGGTCAAGCAGCTCAAGGCGATGCCGCCGCCGAGCGCGGCCCAGCAGCGGCTCAAGGCGTTGGTTGCGCGGCTTTCTCAGGTGACTGGCGATCTCACCGTTCAAAAGCAACGCAAGAGCGCCGCCCTCGACGCCGAGACCATCGCCAGCCTCGATGAGGTGATCGCGCTGTTCACACGCCAGAGCCGCAGGCTCGAGGGTGAGATCGCTTCGCTCATCGATGATGATCCGTTGTGGGCATGCCTCGACCGGGCCTTTCGCTCGCTCAAGGGCGTGGCCACTCGCACCGTGCCGCGGCTGATGGCGCAGTTGCCCGAGATCGGCATCGTCTCCAACAAGGCCATCGCCAAGCTGGCTGGCCTCGCCCCGATCGCCAACGACAGCGGTAAGCGCAGCGGCCGAAGATCGGTGCGCGGTGGCCGCTCGGGCCCGCGCGGCGTCCTCTTCCTCGTTGCCAGCATCGTTGCCAAGTATGATCCGCATCTCGCCGCCTTCAAGCAACGGTTGCAGGCGGCCGGCAAGGAGAAGATGGTCATACGCATTGCGCTCGCAAGGAAGCTGCTCGTCATCCTCAATGCAAAAGCACGCGACGCGCGCAAACAGTTCGCAAATGCAACTTGACACCTCAGATAGTCGCTCATCCGCCCTTCGGGCACCCGCACACCGCACCGCCTAAGCTAATGGTTGCGCTTCTCCCCGTAGAGCGGGGAGAAGGAAACGGCTACGCCGCCTTGTCGCGGACCTGGTAATCCTTGACCGCCGTGAAGCGGATCGCCTTCCAGCGCTCGGCTTCATAGTTCAGCGAGAAGGCGTGCTGGGCCAGGAAAACCGGATCGTTGTCGAGGTCGCGGGCGATGTCGCCGCGATGGCCTTCGATGAAGCGCTGCACTTCCGTCTTGTCGTCCGCCGATATCCAGCGGCAGACCGAGAAGCGCGACATCTCGAAATCCACCGGCAGCGTGTATTCGATGTTGAGCCGCTCCTTGAGCACGTCGAGCTGCAGCGCGCCGACGACGCCGACGATGGCCGGCGAGCCGTCCTCCGGCGAGAACAGCTGCACCACGCCTTCCTCGGCCATCTGGTGCAGCGCTTCCTTCAGCTTCTTGGCCTTCATGGCGTCGCCGAGGCGCACGCGGCGCAGGATTTCCGGCGCGAAGTTCGGTACACCGCGGAACAGGATCTCCTCGCCCTCGGTCAGCGTGTCGCCGATGCGCAGCGTGCCGTGGTTGGGAATGCCGACGACATCGCCGGCAAAGGCCTCGTCGGCGGTGACGCGGGTGCGGGCGAAGAAGAACTGCGGCGCCGAGAGCGACATCGGCTTGCCGGTGCGCACCAGCTTGGCCTTCATGCCGCGTTCCAGCTTGCCGGAGCAGACGCGGACGAAGGCAATGCGGTCGCGGTGGTTGGGGTCCATGTTGGCCTGGATCTTGAAGACGAAGGAGGTCATCTTCTCCTCCGTCGCCTCCACGGTGCGCGTGTCGGCCTCCTGGGCGCGCGGCGGCGGCCCATAGGCGCCGAGCGCCTCGATCAGGTCGCGAACGCCGTAGTTGCGTAGCGCCGAGCCGAAATAGACGGGCGTCAGATGGCCTTCGCGGAAGGCGTCGATGTCGAGAGGCCGGCAGGCTTCGCGCGCCAGCTCCAGCTCCTCGATGAAGTCGTTGCGCTCGTTTTCCGGCAGGAGCCCGGCGACGCGGTTGGAATCCGGACCATTGACCGGCACGCGCTCCTTCTCGTCGTCGCTGCGCCGCACCGCGTTCAGCGCCAGATGATAGGTGCCCGAGAACGTCTTGCCGCGGCCGATCGGCCAGGTGACGGGCGCGGTGTCCAGCGCCAGCTTCTGCTCGATCTCGTCGAGTATCTCGAACGGGTCGCGGCTCTCGCGGTCCATCTTGTTGACGAAGGTGATGATCGGGATGTCGCGCAGCCGGCAGACCTCGAACAGTTTCAGCGTGCGCGGCTCGATGCCCTTGGCGGCGTCGATGACCATGACGGCCGAGTCCACCGCCGACAGCGTGCGATAGGTATCGTCGGCGAAATCCTCGTGGCCGGGCGTGTCGAGAAGGTTGAAGACGTTGTCGTCATATTCGAAGGTCATCACCGAGGTGACGACCGAGATGCCGCGCTCGCGCTCGATCTTCATCCAGTCGGACCGCGTCTGGATGCGATCCTTCTTGGCCTTGACCTCGCCGGCAAGCTGGATGGCGCCGCCGAACAGAAGCAGTTTTTCGGTCAGCGTGGTCTTGCCGGCGTCGGGGTGGGCGATGATCGCGAACGTACGACGGCGCGCGACCTCTTCGGATATGGTTTCGGGCATTTCTTCCAGGAATTCCGTGTGACAGGCGGCGCTTCTACCAGCGCGGCGCCGGCCTGTCGACATGGGCGAGAAGCCGAGACGCTTGAGATCATCGCCTTGCAATGGCATCAGGAGAACCATTCGAGCGAGGTCATCGGCATGAGCAGCGCGAAAGAAGTCATCGTCATCGGCGCCGGCATCATCGGTGCTTCGATCGCCTGGCACCTGACCAGGGCGGGGGCGCGGGTGACGGTCCTTTCCGAAAGTCCGCCCGGGGGCGTGGCGACCCCCAATTCCTTCGCCTGGATCAACGCCAGCTGGGGCAATCCCGAGGTCTATTTCCGGCTGCGCATACGCGCCATGGCCGAATGGAGGAGGCTGGCGCGGGACACGCCCGGACTGCCGCTGGCCTGGTGCGGCGGCCTGTGCTTCGACCTGCCGCCGGACAGGCTCGAAGCCTATGCGGCCGAACACTCGTCATGGGGCTATGGCATCGAGCGGGTCGACCGCGAGCGCGCGCGGGCGATAGAGCCCAACCTTGTCGATCCCCCTGCTTTCGCCGTCCACGTCGCCGAGGAAGGCGTCGCCGAACCGGTTGCTGCCGTAAAGACGCTGCTCGCCGATGCTGAACGAGGCGGCGCGCGGTTGACCGTCGGCGCGGTGGAGAGGCTGGCGCTATCGAATGGCAAAGTGACCGGCGTGGTCGTTTCGGGCGAAACCATCGGCGCCGACGAGGTGGTCGTTGCGGCGGGCACCGGGGCCTCGGCGATCGCCGAGACGGCCGGCGTCAGGCTGCCGCTCGATACGCCGCCGGGCCTTATCGTGCACTCCAGGCCCCACAGGAAATTGCTCAACGGGCTGGTGCATGCGGAGAAACTGCACATGCGTCAGACAGCCGAGGGCCGCATCATCGCCGGATCGGATTTCGCCGGCGGGGATCCGGGCGAGAACCCGCAAGCCACCGCGCGGGAATTGTTCGCGGTCACCAAGGCGGCATTGCACGGCGCCGACGGACTGGAGCTCGATTTCCACACCGTCGGCTACCGCCCCACCCCTGCCGACGGCTTTCCGATCATCAGCCGCGCCGATGGCGTCGGCGGCCTATACATCGCCGTCATGCATTCAGGCATCACGCTGGCCCCAGCCGTGGGCCTGTTTGCCACCCGCGAGATCCTTGAGGGCGAGCGCGATGCGCTGCTGGCGCCATACGGACTGGAGCGCTTCGCGCGGTAAGCGTCGACTTGGTCCGGAACCTGCTCAGCCGGCCATTGCCAGTTGGACGGCCGCCGCGGGCGCGAACGGCCGGATGCTGGCGCCATCCCTCGTCATGGTGACGAAGCTCGACGGCGGGATGGCCTGCCAGTCGCCGCCGTCGCGGTCGAAAGGCTCCGAAACGATGCAGCGACCGCCGCCCCTGGCGAAGGCGGCGGTGTAGAGCGTCGGCGCATGGTTGTCGGTGGCGTAGCGAACGGCATGCAGCGCCTCGCCGTCGGAAAAGGCCGCCGTCAGTTTCAGCGACGGCTCGATGCCGGCGCGGCGAGAGGCCTCGATGACACGGCCGGTCGCCCGCGAAAGCGCGCCCTGCGGATCGGCCGCCAGTCCCTCGTCGATCATAAGGAGGAAGAAAAGTTCGGAATCGGTCGTGCCCTCGCGCTGGTCGAAGACTTCGTCGGAAAGCAAGTTCTCCAGCGCGCGGCGGATTTTTTCGAAGCCGCCGATCTGGCCGTTATGCATGAACGACCAGCGGCCGGAAATGAAGGGGTGGCAGTTCATGCGGCTGGTGGCGCCGCCGGTCGAGGCGCGCACATGGGCGAGGAACAGCCCGGACTTGATCTGCCGGCAGAGGCTTTTCAGATTGGGGTCCGACCAGGCCGGCAGGATGTCTCGGTAAAGCCCGGGCTCGGGCCGGTCGCCATACCAGGCGAGGCCGAAGCCATCGCCATTGGTCGGCGATTTGGCTTCCTGGGCGCGGTGGCTCTGGGCGATCAGCGAATGGCAGGGCGCGGTGATGATGTCTTCGAGGAAGACCGCTTCACCAAGATAGGCCGCCCACCGGCACATCGCTTTCCACCATCTTTCAGGTGCGGTCCAAGAGAGCCACCGGCTCCTTGACCGCATGCGAGCCTCGATTGTGCGTGCGCTCATAGAGCTCGCGAACGATTCGGCTGGCCGTAGTTTCGAACAGAAATGGCAAGAAAGCGTGAACGAGCGCGGCACCGGCGGCCATGGACAGGCGGGAACAGAACCAGGCGGCAAAGGCCATATGGCCGAAATAGGTCTCGCCCACCTTGGCCGGGTGAGCGGTGAAGAGCGCCGTAAACCGTGTCGTCATGGTGGTCCCTCCTGACGGGATGAGCCCCGCTTTTGGGTAACCTGCCATGAGGCAGAGGTTCATCGATCTCAAATTGTCCTTGAATATGGAAGGATTTTGGGACATTCATCCCAATATGCTCCATGAACTTGATGCAATCGATCGAAGATTGCTGGCGGAACTGCAGCGCGACGGCACGCTTTCCGTCGACCAGTTGTCGGAGCGCGTGGCGCTGTCGCGCAACGCCTGCTGGCGGCGCGTCAAGCGGCTGGAGGAGGACGGCGTCATCACCGGCCGCGTGGCGCTGGTCGATGCCGACAAGGTTGGGCTCGGCCTTTCGGTGTTCATCCTGGTGCGCACGTCGAATCATGATCCGGACTGGCTGCGGAAATTCCGCGCGGCGGTGACCGGCTTCGCCGAGATCACCGGCGTCTATCGGATGTCGGGCGACCTCGATTATGTGCTGAGAGCCCGTGTCGCCGACGTCAAGGCTTACGACCGGCTCTACCAGCGGCTGATCGCCAAGGTGGCGTTGTCGGATGTCTCGGCCTCCTTCGTCATGGAGGAGATCAAGGAGACGACCGTGGTGCCGGTGGAGCTGCGATAGATCGGCCGAGGCCTCCCACCTTCGTCATCCACCAGAGCAACAAGCTCATCGAGACGTCTGCTCCGGAAAGCGAGGTCGTGGTGATGCCACAAAGAAAGCCGTTGATAGGCTTGGCCGCGAGTTGACCGAATCGGCATTCGCGCCGATAGGAATGGGCTCATGCGCACCGCTGTCTATCCTTCCTCCGTCATCGGCCCCACCGTCGGTTTCGTCAGGCTTCCGCATGGCGAAGGCCTGCCTCTGCCCGCCTATGAGAGCGCGGGCGCCGCCGGCATGGATTTGCGGGCCGCGGTGCCGGAAGACCGGCCGCTGCTCATCCTGCCGGGAAAGCGGGCCCTGGTGCCGACCGGGCTCGTCCTGGAAATCCCTGAAGGCATGGAAGGCCAGGTTCGGCCGCGTTCGGGCCTTGCCTTCAAGCATGGCCTCACCGTCCTCAACTCACCCGGCACCATCGACAGCGACTATCGCGGCGAGGTGAAGGTGCTGCTGGTCAATCTCGGCGATGAGGATTTCGCGGTGACGCGCGGCTTGCGCATCGCCCAGATCGTCTTCGCCGCCGTGACTCAGGTTTCGGTCGATGAAAGGGCGCTGGCCGGCGGCACGGCGCGCGGCGCCGGCGGTTTCGGGTCGACCGGCACCGCTTGAATGGCAATACCCAAGCTCGTTATTTTCGACTGCGACGGGGTTCTGGTCGATACCGAGAACCTTGCCAACAGGCGTCTTGCCGAATGGCTCACCGCCGCCGGTTTTACGACCAGCTTCGAATATTGCCGCAGGCATTTCTCCGGCCGCAGCATGGTCTCCGTCCAGAAGGAGATCGAAGAGGCGACCCCAGTCAGGCTCGGCACCGATTTCGTCGAACGCTGGAATGCCGGTCTGCCGGATCTTTTCTCGCATGGCGTCGAGGCGATCCCTTATGTGCGGGAGTTCGTCGACAAAGTCCGCGCGGCCGGCATCGCCTATTGCGTCGCCTCGTCGGCGCGGGTCTCGAAGATGCACATCACGCTCGGCCAAACCATGCTCTTGCCTCTGTTCGAGCACGCCATGTTCTCCTCGACCATGGTCGGACGCGGCAAGCCGTTCCCGGACCTCTTCCTGCATGCGGCGAAGACGATGGGATTCGCTTCGACAGACTGCATCGTCATCGAGGACAGCGTCGCGGGGACCGAGGCAGGCATTGCCGCGGGCATGCGGGTGTTCTCCTACCACGCCGATCCATTTTCCGATCGCGAAGGCCTGGCGGCGGCCGGCGGCATCCTGTTCGACGACATGCGCGAACTTGCCGGCCTCGTGCCGATCCGCTGATCCGGCTATACGCTTCAGGGCTGCGTGCCAGCTTGTGGTTTCCCGGGGGGCGTTCGATGATTTTATCCCGTCTCATGTTCGCCTGCCTGCTGCTGCCCTCCTTGTGGACGGCCGCTCACGCCCAGATCGCCGGCTTCCCCGAGTTGAACAATGCCGTTCCCGGCCATCAGGACGTCACCTATTTCGATCTCGCGAGGATGGTCGTCCCCGACCTGAAGGCAGGCGCCAACGGCTTCTACGACGGCAGCGCGCCGATCGAGATGCGCGATATCCTCGGCGGCGACGACGGTGGCTCGCCGCCCGATACCATTAGCCTGTCGAATGCCGCCGTACTCGCGGTCAAGTCAGGCGGCAAGGACCGGCTGGCGATGCTTTTCGACCTCGGCCAGTCGCAGGATAGCGCCGAGGGCTTTGCCGTTCTGGCTCTCTACGACCTGACGGGCAAGCCGAGGCTGCTCGATGCAGCGAATGTCGCCGTCGACAGGAGCACCTCTTTTCGCGAACCCGGCAAGGTTTCGATTTCCGCCGGCGACGATGCCGTCGTCACCATGAGCACGCATTTCAATTCCAATCAGGGTTATGCCGGCACGATGCTGATCATGATCCGCAACGACCGCTTCTACCTGATCGATGCGATCTATACGTTCGACGAAAATTACTGCGCCTATCGGCGCACGCAGAACCTGGCTTTCAGGAGCCTTGGTGGCCACAAGCCCTTTGCGCCCATCAAGGCGACCGTGACTGACGCGACGGTGCCGAGCAAGGAAAGCTGCGACGAGCCGCCACCGAAGGCCACCTCTCATGACATTTCCGTCACCTATCGTTGGGACAGGGCCAAATCGCGCTACGTCAGGAATTCCCACGCATTCGAGAAATTGTCAGCAGAGAACGAGAAACGCTTCTGAGCGAAACGCATTCATTTGCCCGGCCGCGGCCCGCGCGATAGATTTCCGGGCACGACCCCGCTCATGATTGAGGACCCGCCATGGACAAGGGCAAGATTTTTCGCGATCTGCACGCCTCCACCTTCGTCATGCCCATCCCCTGGGACATAGG
>JAFKFE010000949.1 GCA_017308345.1 Alphaproteobacteria bacterium
GGCATTCCGGTGCTCGACTATTTCCGCAACTCGCTGATCATCCCGGTCACCTCGACGGTGATCGCGGTGGCCATCGGCATGGCCGGCGGCTATGCCTTCGCGCGTTACCGCTTCCGCGGCAAATCGGGCATGTTCCTCGGCCTGATGCTGACCCGCACCGTGCCCGGCATCGCCATGTCGCTGCCGCTGTTCTTCGTCTATGCGCGGCTCGGCATCATCGACACGCATTTCGGCATGATCCTCGCCTATGTGGCGTTGAACATCCCCTTCACCATCTGGCTGATCGACGGCTTTTTCCGCCAGGTGCCGAAGGACCTCGCCGAGGCCGCTCAGATCGACGGCTGCACGCGCTGGCAGGCGTTCTGGCAGGTCGAATTCCCGCTGGCGCGGCCCGGCATCGCATCGGCCGCCATCTTCGCCTTCCTCACCTGCTGGAACGAGTTCGCGCTGGCCTCGCAGCTCACCCGTTCCGTCAATTCCAAGACCCTGCCGGTCGGCCTGCTCGACTACACGGCCGAGTTCACCATCGACTGGCGCGGCATGTGCGCGCTGGCCGTGGTGATGATCATCCCGGCGCTGACCCTCACCTACATCGTCCAGAAACACCTCGTCGGCGGCCTCACCTCCGGCGCGGTGAAAGGTTGAACTTCATGGCAACGGTTTCGCTGAAAAAGCTCACCAAGCGCTACGGCAACATCGAGATCGTGCACGGCATCGATCTCGAGATCGCCGATCGCGAATTCATCGCGCTGGTCGGCCCGTCGGGCTGCGGCAAATCGACGACTTTGCGCATGATCGCCGGCCTCGAGGATATCAGCGGCGGCAACATCGATATCGGTGGCCGCGTCGTCAACGACCTGCCGCCGCGCTCGCGCAACATCTCGATGGTGTTCCAGTCCTACGCGCTCTACCCGCATATGACGGTGCGCGAAAATCTCGGCTTCTCGCTCAAGATCGCGGGCGCCGCCAAGGACGACATGGACCGGCGCGTCGCCGAGGCCTCGGCCATCCTTGGTCTCGACGAACTGCTCGAGCGCCGCCCCTCGCAGCTTTCCGGCGGTCAGCGCCAGCGCGTCGCCATGGGCCGCGCCATCGTGCGCGATCCGGACGTGTTCCTGTTCGACGAGCCGCTCTCCAACCTCGACGCCAAGCTGCGCACGCAGATGCGCACCGAGATCAAGAAGCTGCACGCCAAGGTGAAGTCGACGGTGATCTATGTCACCCACGACCAGGTCGAGGCGATGACGCTGGCCGACCGCATCGTCATCATGCGCGCCGGTCATATCGAGCAGGTCGGCACACCCGACGAGGTGTTCAGCCGTCCCGCCACCCACTTCGTCGCCGGCTTCATCGGCTCGCCGCCGATGAATTTGCACGAAGCGACGGTGAGCGA
>JAFKFE010000950.1 GCA_017308345.1 Alphaproteobacteria bacterium
GGTAGCCCGCTTCGATCCCCACATTGGGGGTGAAGTCGTGGCCCACCGTCACCCCAAGCTCGGCCGCGACGGTGCCGTCGCTGTCTTTCCCGCCGGCATGCGTGACGATGCCTCCGCTGAACGCATAGTTCTTCTTCAACGATGTGAAGAGGTAGCCGAGGCGCGCGTCGCCCTTGAAATAGACCAGTTCGTTGCCGGCCGAATCCGTCATGGCGACTTTCCCCTCGGCGCCGATCTGCGGACCCCAGCCGGTCGTGCGGGCGCCGAACTGGTAGCTGGCGTTGCCGCCGGCGAACACGAAGTCGCCGCTGACCCTGTCGTCCAGGTCGAGGTAACGGATGCCGCCGAAAACCGTCAGATCCGGAGTGACGGCCGCCCGTGCGTTGAGCTCTCCCGAGTTGAGCTTCGAATCGAGCGCCCCGGTCAGGTTGGTCGTGCCGGTAAGTCCGAGGAAGGCGATCTGGATGTCGCCGGGCGCGCCCCGCGCGACATCGTCCTTCCAGTCGAAGCCACCGAAGAAGCGGCCTTCGAGGCCATAGCCGTCCGCCATCCAGCCTAGGCGGATATCGGCGCCGGGTTTTGCGTCCGGGCTGAAATCCCCGCTCGATATGACTGTCCTCGCCGGCCCGAACAGGATGCCGCTGACCAGCGGGTCGCCACCTCCACCCGTCGAGCGGAAGGCGTAGACGAGATCACCGGTGAAGTAGACGCCGCCAAGGCCAGGCGGCGGCTGCACGGTGTCGGCGGCGGCGGCCGGTTGAAGCGAGGCGCTACAGATGCCGGCGGCGCTGAAAATCGCCAGGCTAAAACGATAGAACATGGTTCCTCCAGGCGGCTGGCCTTCTCCAGGACAATCAGAATTTCAGGCTGAGGCCCGCCTCCACGGACTGGTCGGAACTGCCCGATCCGAGTTGCGCGCTATACGCAATGGCGAGCTTCGCGGACGGTGTCAGGGACAAGTCGAGGCCGGTTTCCAGCACCGCCGCGTCGCGGGCAATCGGAACGCCGGCAACCGTGAACGGCACGCCGCCTTCGAAGGCCATGGTTGCGAGCGGCGCGGTGTCGCCAAAGGCATGGCGCCAGCCAAGCGTCGCCCTGGCGGAAGCGTTGACGCCACCCAGCGTGAAATCGGCTGCGGCATGCAGGCCAAGCGTGGCGAAGCTTGCGCTGGCCGAACCGCTGGATCCCGACAGCGCGGCCGCGCCGCCGGTTTCCGTGAAGCTGTCGCTGTGAAGATCGACATAAGCGAGGTTGGCGAACGGCTCGAGCGCCAGGCCGCCGGCGCGGATACCGTAGCCGAGCTCGCCGAACACCTGTCCCGTGCCGGCGTTGTAGTCCCCCTTCAGGCTGTCGGCGAAGCCGGTAAAGTCGACCGAGCGGTCCGTGCGGATA
>JAFKFE010000951.1 GCA_017308345.1 Alphaproteobacteria bacterium
GGCCACCAGCACCAGCACCGGCAGGACAAGGAACCAGGCCTTGTTGTTCCATGTCTTGTCCATCTATGCCCCCATCTCGACGCGCCAGGAACCGGCATAGATGTTGATGCCCGCCGGGTCGAAGCGGACCTTCGGGTCGGCCGGGACTTCGTCGTCCTCCCCGATCACCGCGGCAATTTCCCTGCCTTCCAGGTTTGCACGCACCACCTTGTGGCGGCCGACATCCTCGACCTTGCTGACCGAAACCGCCATGCCTTCGCGGCCGAGCCGCACATATTCGGGGCGGATGCCGAGTTCCACGGCGCCGGCTTCGGCCTTCCCGGCAACAGTCTGGGGCACGCCCGGCAGCTCGATGCGCTGCGCGCCGAGCCTCGCCGTCCTGCCCTCGAGAGCAACCGGCAGCACATTCATGCCCGGCGAGCCGATGAAATAGCCGACGAAAGTGTGGCGCGGACGCTCGAAGAGTTCCGCCGGCGTGCCGATCTGGACGATCTCGCCGTCATACATGACCACGACGCGGTCGGCGAAAGTCAGCGCTTCGGTCTGGTCATGCGTGACATAGACCATGGTGTAGCCGAAGCGGCGGTGCAGGTGCTTCAATTGCGAGCGCAGCACCCATTTCATATGCGGATCGATGACCGTCAGAGGCTCGTCGAACAGAATGGCGTTGACGTCCGAACGCACCAGGCCGCGGCCAAGCGAGATCTTCTGCTTCTGGTCTGCGGTGAGCCCGCGCGCCTTCTTCTTCGACAGCTCAGCGAGATCGATCATGTCGAGCGTCTCGCGCACCTTGCGGTCGACATCGGCCTCCGGCACGCGGCGGTTGCGCAGCGGGAAAGCCAGATTGTCGTAGACGGTCATGGTGTCGTAGATGACGGGGAACTGGAACACCTGCGCGATGTTGCGTTCCTGTGTCGACAGATTGGTCACGTCCCGGCCGTTGAACAGCAACTGTCCGTGCGAGGGGTGCAGCAGGCCCGAAATGATGTTCAGCAAGGTGGTCTTGCCGCAGCCCGAAGGCCCGAGCAGCGCATAGGCGCCGCCATCCTCGAAGGTGTGATGCACTTCCTTCAGAGCGAAATCCGAATCCTTCCGCGGGTTTGGCAAGTAGGAGTGGCGGATATGGTTGACGTCGATGCGCGCCATCTGATGCTCCTCAAGCCGCCAGCTTCGGCGCCGTCACGGCGCGGCCGCTCTGGTCGAAGACCATGATGTGGCGCGGGTCGATGAACACTTCGACTTCGTCGTCCGTCTCGAAATCGAGGACGCCATGCGCGAGCATCACCCAGCGCGCATCGGCGAAATCGAGATGGACGAAGCTTTCCGAGCCGGTGATCTCGGTGATGCTGACCTTCGCCCGCACCGGCACGGCGCCGGCGTTCGGCCGCTC
>JAFKFE010000524.1 GCA_017308345.1 Alphaproteobacteria bacterium
ATTGCTGCTCGACCTGCAACGGCGGGAACGGATCGCCTATCTGTTCATCTCCCACGACCTCGGCGTCATCCGCGCCGTGGCGCATCGCGTCATCATCCTCGATGCCGGCAGGATCGCCGAAAGCGGCGATGCCCGCGCCGTCGTCGCCAATCCGCGATCGGCGATCGGCAGGGCTCTTGTCGAGGCGGCGCCGAGACTGGACAGGAACCAGCCATGATCCTGTAGAGCGGGGACCCGGTTCGCCGAGAGGATCATGGCCGAACAACCGGCCTGCTCGAGGCGACCGGCGTGCGCTTCGACCCGGCGTGCTTCGACAATGCCGCCTGGATGCCGGGCCAAGGCTCCTGTTGCTGCTACATAGCGCTGCACAACCGCTTGGCCGACTGTCCGTTCAGCCTGCGGAAAACACGTGCAGTTCGCCGCCCGCTTCGTCGATCGCAGCGCGCAGCCCGGCTTCCGGCTCGCTGTCGGTGACGACGTCGGAGATTTCGTTGAGCGCGCAGACGCGCTCCAGGCCGCTGCGGCCGAACTTGTCGTTGGTGACGACCAGCATCGTCGACAGCGACCGCCTCATCATCGCCCGCTTCACCGCCGCCGCGCCCGAGATCATGTCGCTCGGCCCCTCGGCGTTCAGCGCCGTGGCGCCGATGATGGCGACGTCGGCGTTGTAGCGGCGCACGAATTCGACCGTATCCTCGCCGAGCACCGCGGCCTCGCGGCTGTCATAGGTGCCGGGGCAAAGGATGACGCGGAAGCCGGGATTGGCGCCGGCCACCGAGGCGACGCCGATGGAGTTGGTGATGATCGTCAGGTCCCGGCCGTGCTGCGAGAGGCTGCGCGCCACCTCATAGGTGGTCGACCCGCCGTCGATCATCACGATGCTGCCTTTCTCGATAAGCCCGGCCGCGCCACGCCCGATGCGGGCCCGCTCCTCGACCATGGTGAGGCCGCGTTCGGTAATCACCGGTTCCGACGTCACCAGCGAAATGGTGGCGCCGCCATAGGTGCGGTTGATGAGCCCCGCTTCGCCAAGCTCGATGAGGTCGCGGCGGATGGTCTCGCCGGCGACCCCGATGCGCCGGGCAAGCTTCGAGATGCGGATCGAGGCCGAGCGCCGGACCTCAGACAGGATCAGCTCATGTCGCTCCTTCTTCGTCAGTCGACCCGTCTCGATATTCATCGGTCTTCCTTCTCGGGACTTCGTTCCCGACATGGACATTAGACGCTCCAAAGACCGTAAAGCCAGCCTGGGGTCTGTTGAGATTCGTACTTGAAGTACGTGGGCACCGGAAGCGCACGAAGCCGGCATTTGCAGGCCGGCCTCACCTGAACATCAACAGACCCTCAGTGTCCGAGGCGGTCTCGCATCGCGTACCACAGCATGCCGAGCACATAGAGCGGCCCGCGCAGCGCCGTGCCGCCGGGGAAGGGCAGCGGCGTCAGCGTCGAGAACAGGTCGAGCCGCGAGGCATCGCCCGTGATCGCTTCCGCGAGCAGCTTGCCCGACAGCGTCGACAGGATGACGCCCTTGCCGGAATAGCCATGCGCGAAATAGACCTCGCCATAGTGCCCGACATGCGGCAGGCGCGAGGTCGTCACCGACACCAGCCCGCCCCACGCGTGATCGATGCGGCAGCCCTTGAGCTGCGGAAAGGTCTTTTCCATATGCGGCCGCACGAAGCCGGCGATGTCGGCCGGCGGCGACGGCGTGTAGCGCTCGCCGCCGCCGAACAGCAGACGCCCGTCCGCCGACATGCGGTAGTAGTTGACGACGAACAGCGTGTCCGAGACCGCGACATTGGCCGGAATGACATTGCGCGCGCCCTCGAGCGGTTCGGTGGCGACGATGTAATTGCCGACCGGCATGATGCGGCTGTTGACGCGCGGCTCCAACCCCTTGAGCAGCGCATCGCCGGCCAGCACGACATGCCTGGCGCGGACCGAGCCCTTGTCGGTGAACACCCGGATGGACGGCTCCCGTTCCAGGCGGACCGCCACCGAATTCTCGTGGATGACGACGCCGGCGCCAACCGCCGCGCGGGCAAGCCCCAGCGTGTAGTTGAGCGGGTGCATATGGCCGCCGAGCCTTTCGTAGACCGCCCCCTGATAGGATGTATCGACCATCTGCCGCGCCTGCGAAGCCGAGAGTATCTCGACATCGGTGAACTTCATCACCTTGGCGAGGCACTCGGCCTCTTCCTCGAAGTCGCGCACATCCGACCTGCCGACCGCGCCGACCAGATGGCCGGTCAGGCGCAAGTCGCACGAGATGCCGTGGCGCTCGATGATGTCGAGCACCAGCTCCCGCGCCTCGAAGGCCAGGTCGAAAAGCGCCTTTGCCCGTTCCGGCCCGAACGTCTTGACCAGGCCCCTGGAGCCCTTGCGCAGGCCGGGGATCATCTGGCCGCCATTGCGACCCGAGGCCCCCCAGCCGATCTTGCCGCCCTCGAGCAGCACCACCTTCAGGCCGCGCTCGGCGGCATGAAGCGCCGCCGAAAGCCCCGTGCAGCCGCCGCCGACGACAACCAGATCGGCCTCGACGTCGCCCGCAAGCGCCGGATGGTCCGGCGCCGGATTGGCGGTGGCCACATAATAGGATTTGCCGATATCGAGACCGGAATTGAAACCTGTCGAGTGCGAAGCCATGGTCACACCTTGAGCAGCAGATGGTCGCGTTCCCAGGACGTCACGACGCTCTGGAACAGGTCGAGCTCGACGCTCTTCACGCGCAGATAGGTCTGGAAGAAATCCTCGCCGAGCAATGTTCGCACGGGCTCGCAGGCGGCGAAGCGGTCCAGCGCCTCCTCCATGGTTTTCGGCAGCGTGCTCTGGCTGCGATAGGCATTGCCAAAGGCTTCCGGCGAGCGGCTGAGCCTCTCCTCGATGCCGAGATAGCCGGCGATCAGCGAGCCGGCCATGGCCAGATAGGGGTTGGCGTCGGCGCCGGGCAGCCGGTTCTCGATACGGCGCGCGGCGCGCCCGCCCATCGGCACCCGGAGCCCGCAGGAGCGGTTGTCGTGCGACCATTCGACATTGGCCGGCGCACTGTGGTTCGGCCGGATGCGCCGGTAGGAGTTCACGTTGGGCGCGAACAGCGGCATGATTTCAGGGATGTATTTCTGCAGACCGCCGATGAACTGCGCGAACATCTCGGTGTCCTCGCCGTCCTTGCCGGCGAAAAGGGGATCGCCGCTCTCATCGACAATCGACATATGCAGGTGCATCGAGCTGCCGGCCTGCGCGGCGATCGGCTTGGCCATGAAGGTGGCGTGCATGCCATTGGCCTGCGCCGCCTCGCGCGCAAGGCGCTTGAACAACAGCACCTTGTCGGCCAGCGCCAGCGGATCGCCATGCAGGAGATTGATCTCGAGCTGCGCCGTGCCGGATTCGTGGATCAGCGTGTCGAGCGGCAGGCCGGCGGCGGCCGAATGCGCATAGATGCGCTGGATGACCGGTTCGAATTCTTCCAGCGCCTGCATGTCATATGGGTGCTGCACGCTTTCAGGCCGGCCGTTGCGCCCGACAGGCGCGGTCAGCGGCCGGTCCGGATCGGGGTTGGGCGCGGTCAGATAGAATTCCATCTCCGGCGCCATGACCGCGCGCCAGCCTCGCTTGCGGTAAAGGTCGAGCACCGCCCGCAGCACATGGCGCGGTGAAGCCATCCAGGGCCGGTCGTCCATGTGGAAGGTGTCGGCGAAGACATAGGCCTTGCCGGAGCCGCCGGGCGCCACGCACAGCGTGGAAGTATCCGGCACCATGCGCATGTCGGGATCCTGATAGGCAAAGCCTTCGTCGATGGAGCCGGAATAGCGGCCGTCTATGGCAACAAGGAAAGCGCTGCTCGGCAGATAGAGCGCCCGGTCTTCGAGCGACTTCAGCAATTTGGCCGCCGGCAAAGCCTTGCCGCGCAGCACGCCGTTGACGTCCGGCACAAGGCACTCGACCTCTTTGATCGCGTGCCGGGCCAGCCAGTTCTTCGGGTCGTCGAGGCCGCTCATCGGCGGCATGGTCGTCGTATGATTTTCAGGCATTCGTTCATGTCCGTAAGAGAGAGAGGATCGCTTCGGCGGCCACATTCGTTCCGGGCTTCAGCGCCATCTGCGCTGCATTGTCCTTCAGGCGGGCGCGCATCGCATCGTCGGCCAGCAGGCCGAGGATCGCTCTCTCCAACACTCCTTCGGTCCAGCCGTCGCGGCCGATATGGCCGCCGACGCCGGTCTCCACCGCGCGTCGCGCATTGTCGTGCCCGTCCCAGCAATAGGGCATGATCAGCGACGGCACACCGAAACGCAGCGCCTCGCAAAAGCTGTTGTTGCCGCCGTGATGGATGAAGAGATCCGATTTGGCGACGACGGAAGGCTGGGGAAACCAGGCGTCGAGATAGACATTGTCGGGGACAGCGCGATAGGCGTCGCGCAAACCGCCGACATTGACGATGAAGCGGGCCGGCAGCCTGTCGAACACCGCCAGCATGCGCTGGATCAGGCCGACATCCATGGCGCCTAGGCTGCCGAAGCTGAGGTAGACCAGCGGCCCGCTGTCGCGCGGGAAGACCGGCACCTCGAACGGGCCTTCGGAGCGGACGCAGCCTTCGAGATAGACGAAACGCGCCGGATCGAGCGGCTCGGCGCGCCGCCGCTTCACGATGGCCGGTGTCAGCAAAAGGTTGAGGTCCGGCGAAGCTTCCAGGAACAGGCCTTTCGGCAAGGGGGCAAGACCCGCCTCCGCGCGCAGACGGTTGAACCGCTCATGCGCCGGAGCGACCGCGGCCAGATAGCGGGCCTCGAAGGCGGCGCGGCCCGGATCCTCGGCGGCAAGGCCGGAAAGATAGGGCGGCACCTCGGCGTCGGGCAGTTCCGTCTCGGCGCAGGAGACGACGCGCACCCACGGGCAGCCGGCGCCGGCCAGCGCCGGGAACATGATGACGTTGTCGAGCACGACGGCGTCCGGCTTGAGCCGCGCCAGCAACTGCCTGAGCGGCGCCTCGGCATTGACCGCCGTGTCGACGATGGCCTGCCATGTCGGCGCGACATAGGTTTCGAGCTGGTCGACCGGGCTCAGCCGGAAGTGCGGCAGGTGGCGGCGCACGAAAGCCTGCCAGTAGCTCTGGCGCTCGCTGTCGCTCAGCGGATCGTCGGTCGGCAGCTGGTATTCCTGGAAGCCGTAATCGGCGAAGACGCCGGAAAAGCCGGCATGGCAGATGAAGACCGGACGGGCGCCGCGCGCCCGCAGCGCCTGCGCGATGCCGACGCAATTGAGCGCAGCGCCGAAACTCGCTTCGGGAAACAGCGCGATGGTCGGGCTGGCTTTGCGCGTCAAGATGGGTCCTCGTCAGTCCGGCCGGCTGATCATGCCGAACAGCGCGGGAGCGCCGCGGCTGGCCGCTTGCGGCCGCTGGCTGCGCGACAGCCTCAGATGCACGCGAAGCAGGTCGGCTGCAACCTCATACTGCCGGCTTTCCAGATGGTCGAGTATGGTGAGGTGCTCGCTGAGCGACTGCTTCAACCGGAACACGTTGACGCCGGCATAAATGCCGGGCAGCCGGCGCAGCCTCAAATGATCCGACAGCGCGTCCGCGACGAAGCGGTTGGCCGAGCCGTCCGCGATCATGCCGTGGAACTCGATGTCCAGCCGCTGGAACTCCCTGGTGTCGAAGCTCGCGTCGGGCAATGTCGAGAGCGCTTCCATGCCCTGGCGCAGCGCCGCCGCCCGCGCGCCGTCGAGCCGGAAGCCCGGGGCAAGGATGGCGGCAGGCTCCAGCAGCAGCCTGAACTCATAGCTTTCGCCTTGCGCCTCCGGATCGTCGGGGGCACGGCGAAACAGCCAGGATTGACCCGGCGCGCGGTCGACGAGATTCTCTTCAACCAGTCTCTGAAGAGATTTTAGTACCGTCTTGCGCTCCGCATTGTATCGCCGCATCAAACCGACGACGGTCACCGTCTGATCCAGCCGCCGCGCCGAGCGGTCGCGCAGGATCGCCTCGGCCAGCTCATCCTCGGCGGTGACGGGCAATTCGGCGGCGCCGCCGGCCTGCGCCGTCAGGTCCGCCACGAGGCGATAGCCCGTGGCGGCCTCCCAGCGCACCACGCCCCGTTCCGTCAGCAGACGCAGCGCCGCCCGCACCGGAGTCCGCGAAACATTGCAAAGCGACGCGATCTGCTGCTCGGGGAGATGCGCGCCGGGCCCGAAACCGCGCTGCCTGGCCACATCCAGGATCCGCTGCGCGAGATCGAGATGATTGGTGCGAGGTCGCCTGGCTGCCGTTTGCATGACACTTCTCTTGAACGGACATGACCGGACCGGTTTGGCCGATCACCCTTGCCAACGCAATCGGCCAGATTCCGGAGCCGGCTGTCAAATTATGGATTGACGTACTTTTTTGTGCAATAGTACTGTCATTGCAATCGGCAACAAAAGACCGGGGAACCGGATCGGCGCCGCGGCGGGAACCGCGAATGCGATCCGAAAAACGAAATTCGACGATCAACCGGAATGGGAGTCCGTCATGACCGCCACCGCTTCGCGGCACCGCTCGTTCACAATGTCTTCAATCGCGCTCGGCCTCGCCGTGGCGTTTTCGGCGCCGGCCTCCGCCGCCGATCTCGTCATTTCCAACTGGGATGGCTACATGGCGCCCGACGCCATGGCCGCCTTCAAGACCGCAACCGGCGTGTCCGGCGAGGTCGTCGTCCACGCCACCAACGAGGAGATCATGGGCAAGCTCGTCGCCTCCGGCGGCAAGGGCTATGACGTGGTCTTCGTTTCCTCGCCTTTCGCCGAGGTGCTGAACAAGCTCGGCCTGACCGAGCCGATCGACCACGCCAAGGTTCCGAACCTCGCCAACCTTTATCCGGAAGCGACCAAGCTGCCGCACGATGTCGGCAACACATTCTCGGTGCCCTACACCTGGGGCACCACCGGCCTCTGCTACCGGTCGGACCTGGTGAAGGCAGCGCCCACCAGCTGGAGCGACCTGCTGGCTCCGTCCGACGAGCTGAAGGGCAAGACCACCATGCTGGCGACCGACCGCTGGCTGCTCGCCGCCGGCCAGCTCGACAAGGGCTTCTCCGTCAACGAGACCGATCCGGCCAAGATGGCCGAGGTCAAGGACCTGCTGATCTCGGCCAAGAAGACCTTGCTCGCCTATGACGACACCACCTTCTATTCGAAGCTGGTCTCCGGCGAGGCGCTGCTGGTTCAGGCCTGGGACGGCTGGTGCAACTACGGCATCGCCGAGAAGCCCGAGATCAAATACGTCATCCCGAAGGAAGGGTCGGACCTCTGGGTCGATACGATGGTGGTGATGAAGGCGTCGCAGAACAAGGCCGCCGCCTTCAAGTTCATCAACTTCATGCTCGACGCCAAGAACCACGCCTGGGCGGCGCAGAACATCGACTACAAGGTGCCGAACAAGCCGGCGATGGAGAGCCTGCCGGCCGACTTCCTGGCCAAGTTCCCCAACATGGCGATGCCGGTCGCCGACCTGGTCAAGTTCGAGCAACTGCGCGACGTCGGCGACGCGCAGCGCGACTATTCCAAGATCGTCAGCGAGATCAAAGCCGCGCAATAGACGGCGCACAGACCAGAGACGACGGCCGATGGCGACTGCCGCCGTCGGCCGCTGAACGGTATCGCAAATTGTCCCAGACCAGACTTCGCTCCAACCTGCTGATGGCGCCGGCATTGGCCTGGCTGACGGCGCTTATGGTGGTGCCGTGCGCGCTGGTGCTGGCGCTCGCCTTCTTCCGGCGCGGCATCTATGGCGGTATCGACTACACCTTCACGCTGGAGAATTTCCGGCTTGCCGTCGACCCGCTCTATGCCGGCATCTTCCTCAACTCGGCGCGCATCGCCGGCACGGCGACCCTGATCGCCGTCATCATCGGCTACGCGGCCGCCTATGCGATCGCCGCGGCGCCGCGCCGGTGGCAGCCGGTCTTCCTGTTCTTCGCCGTGCTGCCGTTCTGGTCGAATTATCTGATCCGCACCTATGCCTGGATCGTGCTGCTCAACCGCGAAGGCCTGGTCACCCAGCTGCTGCGCTGGCTGGGCTACACGGGCGAGCCGCCTTCGATGCTCTACACGGAAGGGGCGGTCATCGCCGGCCTGGTCTACAACTACCTGCCCTTCGTGATCCTGGCCTGCTACGCGCCGCTGTCGCGGCTCAACCCGGAGCTTGCCGAGGCCTCGCGCGACCTCGGCGCTTCGGCCCTGACCACCTTTCGCCGCGTCGTCCTGCCCTTGACCGTCCCCGGAATTGCCGCCGGCGCCGTCTTCGTCTTCGTGCTGTCGATCGGCAATTTCGTCACCCCGGCCTTGCTTGGCGGCGGACGCTTCCAGATGATCGGCAACCTGGTCTACGACCAGTTCCTGACCGCCAATGACTGGCCGTTCGGCGCCGCCCTGGCGATGGCGCTGATCGCCATCATGCTATTGGTGCTGATGGCGCAGGCGATGCTGGCCGATCGTGCCGCCGGCCGCGCCACGGAAGCCAGCGGAGACGCCGATGGCTGAGCGCTCCTCCGGCACACGGCGCATGCTCCGGCTTGTGCTCGTCCTGGTCTTTGCCTTCCTCTACATCCCGATCGCCGTCCTGGTGGCGCTCTCCTTCAACGCGGGCGGACTGCCGACGGCGTGGTCCGGCTTCTCGCTGAAATGGTACGCCTCGCTCGCCGGCAACGCGGCGATCCTGTCGGCCGCCCTCAACACGCTGATCGTGGCGGTGATCTCGACCGCGATCGCCACGCTGCTCGGCACGTTGCTGGCGATCGGCATCGAGATGCGCCGGCGGTACGGCAAGGGCTTGGAGGCCCTGATCTTCGCGCCGATGATCATCCCGGACATCGTGCTGGCCATCGCCCTGCTTTCGTTCTTCTCGATGCTCGACGTCACCATGGGACTGCACACGATCATCCTTGCCCATGTCGTCTTCAATCTCGCCTTCGTCTGTTCGGTGGTGCGGGCGCGGCTGAAGAGCTTCGATTGGTCGATCGTCGAGGCCTCCGCCGATCTCGGCGCTTCCGCGCCCGCGACGTTCCGGCGCGTGACGCTGCCGGTCATCCTGCCGGCGGTGATCGCCGGGGCGCTGCTTGCCTTTACGCTTTCGGTCGACGAGTTCATCATCGCCTTCTTCACCGCCGGCGCCGGTCGCGCATCGACCACCTTGCCGATGCAGATCTACGCCATGATCCGCTTCGGCATAACGCCGGAGATCAACGCCCTGGCGACCATCGTGATGGCGGTCAGCATCACGGCGCTGACGCTCTCGCAACGGCTCAATCGAGGGGTCATCGGCCAATGAGCGAAGCGCGCACGCTGCTTTCGATCGACGGCGTCTCGAAGAGCTTCGGCCGAGTGACGGCGGTCGACCGCGTCTCGCTCGACATCCGCGAGAACGAGTTCTTCGCCCTGCTCGGGCCCTCTGGCTGCGGCAAGACCACGCTGTTGCGCATGCTGGCCGGTTTCGAGACGCCGAGCGGCGGCCGCATCCTGCTCGACGGCAACGACATCGCCCGCACGCCGCCCAACAAGCGCCCGGTCAACCTCATGTTCCAGTCCTATGCGCTGTTTCCGCATATGAGCGTCAGGGCCAATGTTTCCTACGGCCTGGAGATGGAGCGCTTGCCGGCAAGGGAAATCCGCTCCCGCGTCGACGCCATCCTGGCCACGACCGAGCTTGTGCCGTTCGCCGACCGCAAGCCGGAGCAGCTCTCCGGTGGACAAAAGCAGCGCGTGGCGCTCGCCCGCGCGCTGGTCAAGCGGCCGCGACTGCTTCTGCTCGACGAGCCGCTCGGCGCCCTCGACAAGAAATTGCGCGGCGCCATGCAGCTAGAATTGAAACGGCTGCAGCACGAGGTCGGCATCACCTTCGTCATCGTCACCCACGACCAGGAAGAATCGCTGGTCATGGCCGACCGCATGGCGGTGCTGAAGGACGGCAGGCTGCTGCAATGCGGCACGCCGCACACCGTCTACGAGCATCCTGCCGACCGTTTCGTCGCCGACTTCATCGGCGTGATGAATTTCATCCCCGGCCATGCCGACGCCGGCGGCGTTCGCGCCGCCGGCGGCGCGCGCATTTCGGGAAAGCTCCCCGCGTCACTTCCGCCGGACGCCGCCGCTGTCGCGGCGGTGCGCCCGGAGCGCATCAGGCTGTTCCCCGAGCCCCAGACCGACAACCGCGTCGCCGGCACCGTCGCGGCGCTCGCCTATCAGGGGCTGGACCTGCAACTTCATGTCCGCACCGCATTGTCGGAGAAGCCGTTCCTGGTGCGCGTCA
>JAFKFE010000952.1 GCA_017308345.1 Alphaproteobacteria bacterium
AATTGTTCCGCGCGGCACGGCGGGCGGCTCGCCCAGGCGGCCACGGCGCGCACGATCGCGAGCACCCCGCCCTTCTGCCAGGTTCTCGGCCAGCGAGTTCCACAAAGCGCAATCCCGCAATGCGAGGCCGGTGACGAAAGGCACCGGCTTGCCGGCGATCCCCATACCCGTCAGCCGCGCCCAGACGGCGCGCCGCTTGCGCACCTGATGCGACTGCAACTCGCTGATCTCCGCGATCCCGCTCTCGCGCTTGATCCGCAGCACGCCAGCCTCAACGGCCGCGTCGAACAGCTCCAGCCCGCGCTTCGTGCGCACGATGATGCCGTTGAGCGGCTCGTCCTCGACCGCCGGTCCGCCATTCAGCCAGGAATCCGACACCGCGATATCCGCCACCTGCCCGATCGCGTCGGGGCAGATCTTGCAGCGCGGCTGGATCATCCATTTGTCCTCGTCTTCCCAGAGCTGCCGGTAGCTGATCTCGAAGGCGCGGCCGTCGCGAGTTTCGATACGGTTGAGGCCGGGATTGCCGTGGCCGCGGTAGCGGAAGAGCGCCAGTTCGTCCTCGCTCAATCCGAAGCGTTGCAGCACCTGCTCCGACTTGGTGAGGTCCGAGGCGCCGCCGCAGACGAAGGCGAGCGCATAGAGCATGTGCTCATCAACGCGGCGGTCGAGCCGCGCCAGGTTGCGCACGGCCGTGATGTCGCAGGGCTTGGCGATCAGCGCGAAAGGCTCGCCGCGCTCGAGGATGGCGTTGAAGTCGACCAATGTCGCCGCCGGACCGTAGCGCGAACCGGCGCCTTCCACTACCGAAGCGGCATCGAAGCTCAGCCGGCGTTCCGTGCGCATCGGCATGGAACGCGAGGCCGCGACATGCAGCACGAACTTGACCCGTCCGGAGTTGAGCAGGAATTGCCCGAGCGCCGTCAACGTCCCGCCGCCTGAACCGACGAACCGCACGGTGGAATCTGCGGCGGAGCCGAGCACCAGCCGCTCGACAGGTCCCCAGACTGTGTCCGTCAACACGGCATCATTCATCACGGCTGGTGGGGGACCGGCCATACGGGTTCCCGGGCAGACCGCGTTGATCTTCGCCAATGTCGGCTTGTCCAATGGCCGCGACACCACTGGCCGCTCGCGCCCTTCCGGCGTCATCACCATGTCGACATGGTCGTGACCGGCGATCGACCGGCAGAGGCCGCAGCCGATGCAGAGGCCATTCTCGACGATCTCGCCGAGCGTCAGCGGATCGGTCGATGGCGGCGGCGTGCCTTGGCTTCTGCTTGTTTCGATCAGGCCCATCGCGATCTTAGACCGGTGCCGAGATGCGCTTGTACTGATCCGGGCGGCGATAGAGCGCGAAGTTGAAATTCACCTTCCGACAGACCTC
>JAFKFE010000953.1 GCA_017308345.1 Alphaproteobacteria bacterium
GGGCGCATCCTGGTGCGCGGCGAGCCTGGCTGGGACATCATCCCCGACCTTTATCCGGCCGAGGGCGAGCCGATCATCGACAAGCCGGGCAAGGGCTCGTTCTGCGCCACCGATCTCGAACTGATCCTCAACCAGCGCGGCATCGACAACATCGTGCTCACCGGCATCACCACCGATGTGTGCGTGCATACCACCATGCGCGAGGCCAACGACCGCGGCTTCGAATGCGTGATGCTGGAGGATTGCTGCGGGGCGACCGACTACGGCAACCATCTGGCGGCGATCAAGATGATCAAGATGCAGGGCGGCGTGTTCGGCGCCGTCTCGAACTCCGCCGCGCTCGTCGCGCAACTGCCGTGAGGACCCGGCGATGAACGGAACTCCCCATGGCAAGGCGATCAGTGTCGAAACCATCGGCATGACCATGCGCTTCGGCGCCTTCACGGCGCTGGACGATGTCTCCATCAAGGTGCCGGCGGGCTCGTTCCACGCCCTGCTTGGCGAGAACGGCGCCGGCAAATCGACGCTGGTCAAGTGCATGATGGGCTTCTATCACCCGACGTCGGGCGACTTGCTGGTCGACGGGCGTCAGGTCGCGATCGCCAGCCCCAAGGATGCCTCGGCGCTCGGCCTCGGCATGGTCTACCAGCATTTCACGCTCGTGCCGTCGCTGACGGGCGCGGAGAACCTTGTCATCTCGCGCGAGAAGGTGCCCGGTGTCATCGACTGGCGCAAGGAGCGCGCAGCGCTTGCCGCCTTCATGGACGGCATGCCGTTCAAGGTGCCGCTCGACGTCAAGGTGGCCGAGCTCGCCGCCGGTGAGAAGCAGAAGCTGGAGATCATCAAGCAGCTCTATCTCGGCCGCAACTTTCTCGTGCTGGACGAGCCGACATCCGTGCTCACCCCGGGCGAGGCGCAGGAAGTGCTCGGCCTGGTGCGCGGCATGACGAGGGCCGGCAACCTCACCGTGCTGATGATCTCGCACAAATTCCACGAGGTCACGGCATTCGCCGACGACATCACGGTGCTGCGCAAGGGCAGGCTCACCGGAACCGGCAAAGTGTCCGACCTTTCCCACAGGGAGATGGCGGCGATGATGATCGGCGACCAGCCGATCGCCGCGCTCGACAGCCGCGCCGAGCCGAAGCCGGACGCAGAGATCGTTCTCGAGGTGAAGGCGCTGAAGGCGCCCGACCGCACCGGCCTCAAATCGATCGACATCGCGGATCTCGGCGTGCGTTCGGGTGAGATCGTCGGCATCGCCGGCATTTCCGGCAACGGCCAGAAGGAATTCCTGGAAGTGCTGGCCGGGCAACGCCCGCGCAATGGTGGCGAGGTGATGGTGCGCGGCAGCGCCTATGCGGCGACGCGCGCCGAGGCGCGCGC
>JAFKFE010000954.1 GCA_017308345.1 Alphaproteobacteria bacterium
GGTCACGGTCGAGGCCGGCGGCGGCACGGCGGACGCTTATGCCCATGCCGGCCACGAATTCGGCTTCGTGATGACCGGCGAGGTCGAGCTGGTGGTGGACGCCACGACCTATGTGCTCAAGGCCGGCGACAGCTTCGCCTTCAAGAGCACGCTGCTGCACGCCTTCCGCAACCCTGGCGCCGAGCGCTGCCAGATCCTCTGGGTCAACACGACCAAGCCGTCCGAGGTGCGCGATGGCGCCTGATGCGCTCGTTCGGCTGCGGAAGGTCTCGAAAGTCTTCCCGGGCGGCGTGATCGGCCTCGACGCCGTCGATCTCGATATCGCCCCCGGCGAGTTCCTCACGCTGCTCGGTCCTTCCGGCTGCGGCAAGACGACGAGCCTGCGCGTCATCGCCGGCTTCGAAAGCCCGACCAGCGGCAATGTCCTGCTCGACGGCCGCGACATCACCGGGCTGCGGCCCTTCGACCGCCCGGTCAACACCGTCTTCCAGGACTATGCGCTGTTCCCGCATATGGACGTCGCGGCCAATGTCGGCTTCGGCCTGTCATTGCGAAAACTCTCCGGAGCCGAACAGGCCAAACGGGTCCGCGAGGCACTCGACATGGTCGGGCTCGCCGACAAGCTGCGTGCCCGCGTTTCCGAGCTTTCCGGCGGCCAGCGCCAGCGCGTCGCGTTGGCTCGCGCCATCGTTTGCGAACCGCGCGTGCTGCTGCTCGACGAGCCGCTGTCGGCGCTCGACGCACATCTGCGCGAGCAGATGCAGGTGGAGTTGAAGCGGCTGCAATCGCGCCTCGGCACTACCTTCGTGATGGTCACCCACGACCAGACGGAAGCGCTCTCGATTTCCGACCGCATCGTCGTCATGAACAAGGGCCGCATCGAGCAGACTGCCGCGCCGGCCACGCTCTACGACCGGCCCGCGACGCGCTTCGTCGCGTCTTTCATCGGCACGATGAACATCCTGCAGTCGCGCTTTGTCGGCCGCGACGGCGAGCGCCTGCGCTTTGCCGCCGGCGAATTGCCGCTGGAGGCGACTTCCGAAAGCGGCGAGACGCCGGCCGCCGGCGACATGCGCACCATCGGCGTGCGCCCTGAGGATCTTCTGGCTGCCGGCGAGGCAGCCGAGGGAACCGTCCCGGCGCGGGTCAGCGGCGTCGTCTTCCATGGCCGCACGCTGCGCCTTCATGCCGAGCTGGGTGAGGGGACCGAGATCGTCATCGACGCCCCGCGCCGTGCCGACGGTTTTCAATTCAGCGTGGGCGACGTGGCGCATGTCAGCCTGCGGCGCGGCGCCAACTGTCCCATGCTTGCGAGCTGATGCGATAGACCGCTGGCTCTACGACGCCTTGGCGAAGAATCCCTGGTAGTCGGACTTGGCTTGCAG
>JAFKFE010000525.1 GCA_017308345.1 Alphaproteobacteria bacterium
CAATGAGCGCGCGTGTCTCGGCGATGCCGTACAGCGCGGCGAACGAACCGAAGCGCGGCCCGCGCTCCTGGCCGATCAGCACCTGGTAGATCATCTGGAAGAAGGCGACCGACACGCCGGGCCCGCCTTCCGGGCTCTGCTTGGAATGATCCTGGTAGCGCTCGATCTTGCGCGCGACATTGAGCGCGGCGTTCTGGATCGCCTCGCCGTCGGCGCCTTGCGGCAGCGCGCCGAGCGCCTCGGAAAGCTTCGCCAGCGCCTCGCGCTCCACCTCGTCGGCGGCGCGAAAAACCTTGGTCGGCTTCACGAAGTCGTCGAAATAGCGGATGGCGTAGCCGGTCAGCCGGTCGAGCTCGGGATGCGTCTTCGGCGTCACGCCCGGCGCATGGCGCGAGATGAAGCCCCACAGCACCGACTTGTCATGCGCGTTCGAGGCGCTCACCAGGTTGAGCAGCAGCGCGAATGGCACCGGCAAATCGATGGCCGGCGGGTTGCCGTCATGCATGTGCCAGACTGGATTGCCGAGCCGCTCCTTCCAGTCCTGGCGCGGATAGGCGCCGAGGAAAGCGTAATACTCGTCCACCGCCTTCGGGATGACGTCGAAATAGAGCTTCTTGGCCTGCCGCGGCCGCTGGTACATATAGAGGCCGAGGCTCTCCGTCGGCGCATAGGTCAGCCACTCGTCGATGGTCAGGCCATTGCCCTTCGACTTCGAGATCTTCTGGCCTTCCTCGTCGAGGAACAACTCGTAGACGAAATGCTCCGGCGCGCGTCCGCCGAGGATGTTGCAGATACGGTCGTAGATCGCGGCGTTGGTCTGGTGGTCCTTGCCGAACATCTCGAAGTCGACGCCGAGCGCCGCCCAGCGCATGCCGAAATCCGGCTTCCACTGCAGCTTCACATGGCCGCCGGTGACCGGCAGCGTCGTCTCGGTGCCTTCGTCGTCGAAGGTGACGGTGCCGGCCTTGGCATCGACATTGATCATCGGCACGTAGAGCACGCGGCCGCTCTTCGGCGAGATCGGCAGGAACGGGCTGTAGGTCGCCTGGCGCTCCGGCCCGAGCGTCGGCAGCATCACGCCCATGATCTCGTCATAGCGCTCCGCGACGCGCAGCAGCACCTCGTCGAAACGGCCGGCCTTGTAGTACTGCGTCGCGCTGGCGAACTCGTAGTCGAAGCCGAACGTGTCGAGGAAGCGGCACAGCATCGCGTTGTTGTGGTCGGCGAAGCTTGCATAGTCGCCGCCGAACGGATTGGGCACCGAGGTCAGCGGCATATGCAGATAGGGCTCGAGCGCGGCGCGGTCCGGCACGTTGTCCGGAATCTTGCGCATGCCGTCCATGTCGTCGGAGAAGCACAGGAGCTTGGTCTTGACCTTGTCTTGCGTCAGCACCCGGAAGGCATGCCGCACCATGGTCGTGCGCGCCACCTCGCCGAAGGTGCCGATATGCGGCAGGCCGGATGGGCCGTAGCCGGTCTCGAACAACACGGTTTGCGGAAACGCCTCGCCTTTGTAGCGGGCGATGATCTTCTTGGCTTCCTCGAACGGCCAGGCCTTGCTCTCGGCCGCCGCGGCAAGCATCTCGGGATTGAGATCGATGATGTTTGATCCCGTCATGTCGAAGTTCCAGTCATGGCCGTCTGCGCGGCGGATAAGATTTGTCGACCGGTCTCTAGGCGCGCGAGGCCGGAGCGTCAACGATTTGCGGCGGTTTTCCTTGCGGCGCCACAATGGCGCTCCTACGTTCGGGGCCCATCATCAAGGAGTTTTGAATGCCTTCCCTGACGCCGCACGAAGCCCTGGTCCACCTGATGGTCATCACATCGGCCTCCGATCGCGACATGACCGATGTCGAGCTGGCGCGGATCGGCGACGTCGTCCGTTCCTGGCCGGTGTTCGTCGACTTCAATCGCGACAGGCTGATCGCGGTGGCGCAAGCCTGCCAGAAGGCGCTGCACGAGAAGGACGGACTGGAAGGCGTTTTGGCGCGCGTCGCCGAAGCGCTGCCGGAGCGGCTGCGCGACACTGCTTATGCCGCTGCTTACGAGGTCGCCGCCGTCGATCTCGAAATGCGCATGGAGGAAGTCAGGGTGCTGCAGCTCATCCGTCTCAGGCTCGATCTCGACACGCTGACGGTGGCTGCGATCGCGCGCGCCGCGAAAGCCCGTCTGCGCACGCTCACCTGAGGCGCATCGCGTCGCTGCGCGCTTCCGGCATGCGTTAGAAGAAGCTTACGGGGAAATAGCGCAGGTAGAACTCGGCGAAGGTCCCCTTGATCGAGATTTCCTGCAGCGCGTAGTCGAAGGCGGCGGCAAGCGCGGTGTCGCTCTTGCGGGTGGCGATCGCCATGCCCGAGCCCAGATATTCGGGCGCCAGGTACGGACCGCCGGCGAACCGGCAGCAGCCGGCGGCGTCGGAGCCGCCCAGCCAGAAGGCGAAGCGCATGCCGTCGCCGAAGGCGGCGTCGATCTTGCCGGCCTTGAGGTCGGCGTAGAGGCCTTCCGGTGTGTCGAAGGTCACGACCTGCACGGTGGCGAAGTAATCGCGCAGCACCTTCTCATGCGCCGAACCGGCGACGACGCCGACCCGCTTGCTGCGCAGCTTGTCGAGGATCGGCTCGCCGAAGGCCTTCGCCTTCGGCATGATGAAGCGCGCCGGGAATTGCATATAGGAGCGCGAAAAGGCGTATTTCTCGCGGCTTTGCGGCGTCGCGGCGATGCCGGCGATGATCGCCTCGCCCTCGCCTTTCTGAAGAGCATCCTCCAGCTCGTTCCACGGCAGGGCCTGGACCTGGTATTTCTAGAAGACGCCCAGTTCCGCGCAGATCGCCAGCGCCAGATCGATGTGGAAACCCGAGAGGCGGCCCGAACCGTCCAGGAAGTTGAAGGGCGGAAAATCGGTGGTGGTGAGGAATCTGAGCCGCGGCAGCGCGGAGAGGTCGGGTTTGGGCAGCCGCTCCTTGGTATCCCACAGCACCGGCACCTGCGGCTCGGCGCCTTGAGTCGCGCCGGCAAAGGGCAACGTGCCGGCAAGTGCGGACATCAGGGCCAGAAATATCCACCGCAAGATCACGATATGGCTCCGCCCGCATCTCGTTCGGAGGCTTTTCGTATGAAAATGATGCAGGCACAACGGTTTTTGATTTCAAGCGGCTAAATTAAGCGTATGATTCCCAACGTTGCAAATGACTCCGTGCGCCGGAAGGGGGAAGCTACCGGCGTTGCGGAGACGATTGCGATCCCGGGGTTGATGGCGAAGGGGTGTTCGGGCATCTACCGTCGGTGACGAAAAAGCAGAAGCAACATGGGGTAGATGTTGCGATGGGCCTGTTTGACAGAACTCTGGAATACATAGACCAGTTGCAGAATGCTGGCACCGCCGCGGCGGTTTGCGAGAGGCTGCTGGACGTCACTTCGAATTTCGGCCTGACGGCGCTGATGGCGGGAACCGTGCCGCAGCCTGGTACGCCGCGTGGCCAGCAGAAACAGCACGTGCTGCTTTGCGATTGGCCCGGCGATTGGCTGGAGCGCTATGTCGCGCGCAACTATGTGGACCACGATCCGGTCGTCAGCCACATGAAGCAGCTTCAGGCGCCGTTCCAATGGCGGGATGCTTCCAAGAGCGCCTTGATCGACAAGAGCAGTGACGAAGTCATGGGTGACGCGCGCGAGTTCAAGCTGCGCGACGGCCTGGCGCTTCCGCTGGTCACGCTCGACGGCCAGATCGTCATGGTTTCGCTGGGCGGCGAGACGGTTGAACTGTCGGATGCCGAATTCGGAATGGTCTCGCTGGCGTCGACCTATGCGATCGGCCGCGCCATGCAACTGCATACCAAGGCCGACAGGGTCGTCGATCACATAGAGTTGACGGCGCGTGAGCGGGAATGCCTGCAATGGGCGGCCGTCGGCAAGTCCGAATGGGAGATATCTCAAATTTTAGGTATCTCGGAACACACTTCCGAGAAACATCTTCTTAACGCCAAGAGCAAACTGGGTGCCGCCAACCGGGTTCAGGCTGTCGCGGAGGCGATTAGGCGTGGCTATATTAGCTAGGTCGGCCGTGCCGACCTAGAAATTCTTGCCTGCGCATTCGCGCAATATTCTAAGGGACATCACGGCCGTATCTTCCTCTCAAGCCTAGGAGACGGCTAATGCTCTTTGCCCTTACCACTCAAGAATTGATGGAACGCCCCGACCTTTGGGAGGCCGTCCACCGCCTGCGCTACAAGATCTTCGTCGAGGAGATGGGATGGACCGATCTTGACCGTCCGGACCAGCTCGAGATCGACCAGTTCGACCATGACGAGGCCGAACACCATCTCGTCATCCGCAATGGTGAACTGGCTGGTTACCAGCGCATGCTGCCGACGACACGGCCGCATCTTCTGACGGACGTGCTGTCGGATCTCTGCGAGGGGCCGTCCCCCTCCGGACCGAACGTCTGGGAGCTGACCCGCTACGCGGTGGCTCCGGGCTTTCGCGACGGCAAGCGCGGCGTCTCGACGGTCGGCACCGAACTGATCGCCGGCTTCGTCGAATGGGGCCTCAAGCGCTCCGTCAACCAGGTCATCATCGAGTTCGAGCCGATGTGGGTGCTGCGGGCGCTGCAACTGCACTTCCTGGCAAAGCCGCTCGGCTACCAGCGCACCTACGGCAACCAGCAGGTCGTGGCGACACTGCTCACCTTCAGCGAGCATACGCTCGAGGTCGTGCGAGCCCGCCGCAACCACTTCCTGCCGGTGCTGACCAGGGGCTATCCCGGCCAGCTCGGCCTGAGACAGGCTTCGTGAGCAGGGAGGCGGTCATGAGTTTCCATCCCGAACCGGAACTGCGCGGCCATACGCTGGTCGTCACGGTGTCCTCGCATGACGGCCGGCCGGTGCTCGACAGGCATGCCTATGCGAGCCTGGCCAGGACCTTCCACGAGGCCGCCGTCAATGACGAGGTCCGCGTCGTCATGCTGCGTGGCCTTGCCGGATGTTTCTGCCTTGGCGGCGACTTCTCGGAGTTCCTCGACGCCACCAAGCACCGAGAACTGATCGCAGCCGTCACCGACATGTTCCGCATGTTGGCGACCTTCCCGAAGCCTGTGCTTGCCTGCGTCGACGGCGATGCCGTCGGCGTCGGCTGCACCATCCTGTTCCACTGCGACATGGTGATCGCCGCGAAGGGCAGCACCTTCAGGGTGCCGTTCGTCGATTTCGGCCTGGTGCCGGACGCGGCGACCAGCATCCTGGCGCCCCAGAAGCTCGGTTATGCCGGCGCCTTCCGCTTCTTCTGCCTGGGCGACACGCTCGGCGTCGAGGACGCCAAGGCGCTCGGCCTGGTCGGTGAGATCGTGACGGAGGGCAGCGCCGAGGAGGTGACGCTGGCGAGGGCGAAACATCTCGCCAAGAAGCCGGTGGCGGCATTGCTGCAGACGCGGAGCCTTCTCAAGGGCGACACGGACGTGCTGTGCGATCGTATCGACCACGAGATCACGCTGTTCCAGCAGGCGCTTCAGGATGACACCACGCTGAAGCGGCTGCAGCGGATCGCCCGCCTGGCCGCCTGAGCAGGCAAGGCAAACTCAGCGCCGCGCCAGCCGAAAGGCGCGCGGCGCTGTAATTCGTCGCCATGTTCGATGCATGCCTTTTCCCAAGACCGCGGCGCCCGGGGATCGGGCCCGAGGGCATGCTGTTTGGGCGATACGCGTCAATCCTTCAGGAATTTGGGCCCTTCGCCGATGATCTTCTTGTCGGACTTGCCGACGGCATCGGGGTCGCGGCCGTCATAGGGCAGCGACAGAAGGATACGCTGGATCACCGCAAGCCGGGCGCGGCGCTTGTCGTTGGCGCGCACGATGATCCAGGGCGAGAACTCCTTGTGCGTGCGCTCGATCATCAGGTCGCGAGCCTTGGTGTAGTCGTCCCATTTGTTGACGGCCGCGATGTCGATCGGCGAGAACTTCCAGCTCTTCAGCGGCGACCAGCGGCGGTCATGGAACCGCTCGAGTTGCGTTTCGCGGCCGATGTTCAGCCAGAATTTGAAGAAATAGATGCCCTCGTTGCAGATCATCCGCTCGAAATGCGGCGTCTCGTCGAGGAATTTCTCGTGCTGCCCGGGCGTGCAGAACCCCATGACGGGCTCGACACCGGCGCGGTTGTACCAGGAGCGGTCGAAGGTGACGAATTCGCCCGAAGTCGGGAAATGGTCTACATAGCGCTGGTAGTACCACTGCCCGGTCTCCGTCGACGTCGGCTTGGTCAACGCCACGTTGCGTGCCGTGCGCGGGTTCATGTACTGCCGCAGCACGAAGATCGTGCCGCCCTTGCCGGCCGCGTCGCGCCCCTCGAAAAGCGCCATCACCCGTCCGCCGGTCGCCTGCAGCCAGGCCTGCGCCTTGACCAGTTCGATCTGCAGCCGCTCGAGCTCCTTTTCGTAGTCTTCGACCTGCATCTTCTTGTCGTACGGAAAACCGCCGGCGGTGAGCTTGTTGTCCTCGATCCAGTCCGGAAGCACCGGATTGTCGATGTCGAACTCGCGCTCCTTGCCGCCGATCTTGATCTTGATCGGTGCCGTGGCCGGCGCTGCTTCAGCCGTTTCCGTGGCTTTTTTCATCCAGACGAACCTTTCCAGTTTGCGGACTCATGCTATGGGAGCCTGTGCGGAGTGCCCATCCGGGCGCTAAGACGCTGTAGCATTTTGATTTTGCGCATGAACCTTCGCGAAAATCGATCCCGATTTTCAGGGCCGCGTGCGCCAGGCCAGTCCAGCGAGCCGCTGACCGGTCGACGGGATGCGGGGTAGCACGGGCCTATGGCAGAGACGGGCGCGGGGCAGGACAGCAGGGGGCAGGCCATGGCGGCGCGGCTTTGGCGCAACCGCTGGCTGCTTGCCGCGGGCATTGCCGCGATCCTTGTCGTCTACGCTTTCGCCGGCGCCTCCGCCTATGTGCCGCTGCTGGCCCTGGCCGTGCTGGCAATCGCGGCAATGCTGCCTGCCGACGCCGAGCGCCAGTCAGCCGGCGCGGCCGCCGCGATCGAGGCCAGCGGGCTGCAGCGGCTCTCCGGCGAGTATCTGGCGGCTGCCGTCGCCGATCCGCTGATCATCTTCGACCATTCCGCGGCAATCGTTCACGCCAACGCCGCCGCCTTCGCCGCCTTCGGCGGCCTGGCGCCGGGCATGTCCCTGGCCTTGAAGTTTCGCGCGCCGGAAATGCAGGCATTGCTGGACAGCATCCTGTCGGGGCAGGTCGCGGCCGATGCCGTCGACTACACCGAGAAGCTGCCGGTGGAACGGACATACCGGGTCAGCGCGTCCACGGTCGGCCATGCCACCGGCCTCTATGTGCTGGTGTTCAAGGATCAGAGCGAGACGCGGCGCATCGATCGCATGCGGGCCGACTTCATCGCCAATGCCAGCCATGAGCTGCGCACGCCGCTCGCCTCGATCGCCGGCTTCATCGAGACGCTGCGCGGGCCGGCCCGCAACGATCCGGCGGCACGCGACCAGTTTCTGCAGATCATGCAGAACCAGACCGGCCGCATGGCCCGCCTGATCGACGATCTGCTTTCGCTCTCGCGACTGGAGATGAAACCCTATCTGAGGCCCGGCACGGAGGTCGATCTTCGCCAGATGATCGACAGCGTCATCGATTCGCTCGGGCCGCTGGCCGCCGAGAACGGCGTCGTCATCGAGCGGGAGTTCGCCGACGGGCGGCTTGTCGTTCCCGGCGACCGTGACGAACTGTTCCAGGTCTTCGAGAATCTCCTGGAGAACGCCTGCAAGTATGGCCAGTCAGGCGGACATGTAACCGTGTCGATTGTCGGCACTGAGGACAGCCAGCAGCCGGGATTCGACGTTACGATCAGGGACTACGGCCCGGGCATCGCCGAAGAGCACATCCCGCGCATAACCGAACGCTTCTACCGCGTCGACGTCGAAAACAGTCGTACCCAGAAGGGCACCGGACTTGGCCTTTCGATCGTCAAGCATATATTGACCCGTCATAACGCAAGATTGTCGATCAAGTCGGAAGTCGGCAAGGGCGCGGCGTTCACGGTTCATTTGCCGGCTCGCTGATCGTGTACCCGTCGCCAACCGAGATTTTCTTCTTTCTGTCACGCGGTTCGCGTATCAACGGCAGATTGAGGGAACGCGCAAGCCGGCACAAACCGGGAAGGCATATCCATGCAGTCCGTCCACACAGTCAGTGCCTATGATGAAGAACTGAAATTCCTGTCGAAGCGCATTGCCGCGATGGGCGGCCATGCCGAGCGCATGGTCGAACAGGCCGTCGCGGCCCTGGTCAATGTCGACCATGGCCTTGCCCAGAAGGTCATCCAGGACGACATCGTCCTCGACGAGGGACAGCGCGAGATCGACGACAAGGCCATCGTCATCATCGCCAGGCGCCAGCCGATGGCGACGGATCTTCGCGAGATCGTCGGCGCGATCCGCATCTCCGCCGATATCGAGCGTGTCGGCGACCTCGGCAAGAACGTCGCCAAGCGCGTGGCTTCGGTCGACGGACGCCAGCCGAACAGCCTTTTCCGTGGTCTGGAGGCGCTTGCCAACCTGGCGTTGACGCAGCTCAAGGAAGTGCTCGACGTCTACGCCTCGCGCTCGGTCGAGATGATCGGCTTCGTGCGCGACCGCGATGACCAGATCGACGCCATGTACACCTCGCTGTTCCGCGAGCTTTTGACCTACATGATGGAAGATCCGCGCAACATCACGCCCTGCACGCACCTTCTGTTCTGCGCCAAGAACATCGAGCGCATCGGCGACCATGCGACCAACATCGCCGAGACCATCTACTATATCGTCACTGGCGATCAGATGCCCCCCGAGCGGCCGAAGGGAGACAAGACCGACAAGGTCGTGCTTCCCGGCATGGTATCGGCTAAGTGAAGCCAGGCCCTCTCGAACGGGTTTCTAATTTAGGCTAAGCTCTTCCAGGCACGGCGATTTTGTCAGTCGCAGTCTCGGGAGGTTTGCGATGGAACAAGTTCGAAACCTGACCCCGGCCTCAACGTCGGGCATCATAGCGTCCAGCGTCTATTCGGGCGGCAAGCGCGTCGCCGACATCGCGATCGAACAGGCCGGCGAATGGGCGGCCAAACCCGGCCATGTCGTGTGGATCGGCCTGCTCGAGCCCGATCGCAACCTGCTGCTGCGGGTGCAGGCGCAGTTCCACCTGCATGACCTGGCGATCGAGGATGCCGAGCATCCGCACCAGCGGCCCAAGATCGAGCAATATGGCGATGCCCTGTTCATCGTCGCCCGCACCGCGCAACTGATCGACGGCCGCGTCACCTTCGGCGAGACGCATCTGTTCGTCGGTACCGGCTATATCGTCAGCGTCCGGCACGGCCCGTCGACCTCCTATGCCGCCGTGCGCCAGCACTGGGAAAGTTGCCCGCACTCGCTCGCCAAGGGCGAGGATTTCGTCCTCTACGCCATCCTCGATTTCATCGTCGACAACTACATGCCGGTGCTGGAGCAGATCGAGGACGAGGTCGAGGCGATCGAGGACAAGGTGCTCTTGAAGCCCATGACCGGTTCCGATATCGAGCGCCTCTACATGCTGCGGCGCGATCTGTTGCGGCTGCGCAACGCGGCGCTGCCGCTGGTCGAGGTCTGCCGGCGGCTGACCAGCGCCGACCTGCCGCAGGTCCATGCCGCCATGCATCCGCTGTTCCGCGACGTGACCGACCACATCCGCACCGTGCAGGAAAAGATCGATTCCCTGCGCGAGGTTCTGGCCTTTGCCTTCGAAGCCAGCCTTCTCGTCGGACAGAGCCAGGAAACCGCCATCTCCAAGAAGCTTGCCTCATGGGCCGCCATTCTGGCGGTGCCCACGGCCTTCGCCGGCATCTACGGCATGAACTTCTCCGACATGCCGGAGCTGAAGATGGAATATGGCTATCCCATCATTCTGCTGGTGATGGCCTCGATCTGCTCGTTCCTGTATTGGCGGTTCAAGAAGAACGGATGGCTGTGAAATAGGGGAGTAAGGGAGTAGGGCAGTAAGGCAGTATGTTCGGAAATTGCCAAAGGCCGCGCTCACATGCGCAGTCTCCACCTACTCCCCTACTGCCTTACTCCCCTATTCCCCTTACCTTGCCCTGCGCCGCTCAGCCGCGGGCTGGAACGCCACACGGGAATGATACTTGCAATACGGTCCCGTCTCGGCGGCGTCGTTGCCGCAGAAGCTGAAATCTTCCGAGAGCGGATCGCCGTT
>JAFKFE010000955.1 GCA_017308345.1 Alphaproteobacteria bacterium
CGACCGCTACCTGCCGCTGCCCGGCGGCGGCAAGAACCCGGAACGCTCGGCGATCAAGCAGGTCGCTTCGGGGCGTTTCGGCGTCACGGCGGAGTATCTGGTCAATTCCGACGTCATGCAGATCAAGGTGGCCCAAGGCGCCAAGCCGGGCGAGGGCGGCCAGTTGCCCGGACACAAGGTCGACGCCACCATCGCCAAGGTCAGGCATTCGACGCCCGGCGTCGGCCTGATCTCGCCGCCGCCGCATCACGACATCTATTCGATCGAGGATCTGGCGCAGCTGATCTACGACCTGAAGAACGTCAATCCGGCGGCCGATGTCTCGGTCAAGCTGGTGTCGGAGGTCGGCGTCGGCACGGTCGCGGCGGGCGTCGCCAAGGCGCGCGCCGATCACATCACCATCTCCGGCTATGACGGCGGCACCGGCGCTTCGCCGCTGACCTCGCTCAAGCATGCCGGCAGCCCGTGGGAAATGGGTCTTGCCGAAACGCACCAGACGCTGGTGCTCAACGGCCTGCGCAGCAGAGTGGCGCTGCAGGTCGACGGCGGCCTGCGCACCGGGCGCGATGTCATCATCGGCGCGCTGCTCGGCGCCGACGAGTTCGGCTTCTCGACCGCGCCGCTGATCGCGGCGGGTTGCATCATGATGCGCAAGTGCCACCTCAATACCTGCCCGGTCGGCGTGGCGACGCAGGATCCGGTGCTGCGCAAGCGCTTCAAGGGCACGCCCGAGCATGTCATCAACTTCTTCTTCTATGTGGCGGAAGAGGTGCGGGCGCTGCTTGCCGAAATGGGCTACACCCATCTCGACCAGATCATCGGCGACAGCGATCTCCTGGAAAAGCGCGACGTCATCCAGCATTGGAAGGCGCGCGGGCTCGACTTCTCGAAGATGTTCTTCAAGCCGGACGCGCCGCATGCGGCGCTGCACTGGACCGAGCGGCAGAAGCATCCGATCGACGACGTGCTCGACCGCAAGCTGATCGAGCTGGCGAAGCCGGCGCTGGAGGCCAAGCAGGCCGTCACCATCGAACTGCCGATCCGCAATGTCGACCGCTCCGCCGGCGCGATGCTGTCGGGCGAGGTGGCCAAGCGCTTCAAGCACAAGGGCCTGCGTGAAGACACGATCCAGGTGAAGCTGACCGGCACGGCCGGCCAGTCCTTCGGCGCGTTTCTCGCGCGCGGCGTGTCGTTCGAGCTGGTCGGCGCCGGCAACGACTATGTCGGCAAGGGCCTGTCGGGCGGCCGCATCGTCATCCGTCCGCCGGAAGAAGCCAGGATCGTGGCGGCGGACTCGATCATCGTCGGCAACACGGTGCTTTATGGCGCCACCGAGGGCGAAGCCTATTTCGCCGGTGTCGCCGGCGAGCGCTTCGCGGT
>JAFKFE010000956.1 GCA_017308345.1 Alphaproteobacteria bacterium
CAACTCCGGCCGCCACGGCGATCCTTGCCCGGGAAGTCGCGCCTGGGCTGATCGGGGTCGCGCGGCTGATGGCCTGCTCGGCGGTGCTTGTACCCGTCGCGATCCTCTTCAGGCCCCGCCTGCCGAACGACAGGCGCGGCTGGATCGCGCTGCTGACCAGCGCCGTGGTCGGGTTCTTCGGGTCATTCATGATGCAGGGGCTTGGCATCCCCCGCACCAGCACCACGCACGCCGCCCTGATTCTGACCCTGCCTCCCGTTTTCACCGCGATCACGCAATTCCTGCTCGCTCGCCATTGGCCGAAGCGCCACTGGTGGATCGGCAGCGCTACCGCGCTGGCGGGCGTCGCGACACTCATACTCGGTCGCAATCTGGCGGGAGCCGCGAACACCTCCTCGCTGGCTGGCGACCTGATCGTTCTCGCCGGGGCAATCACTGTCAGCATCGGTTACGTGGCGGGCGCAAGGCTGTCCGCCCGGATAGGACTGTTCGCCGCCACCACGTGGTCCCTTCTCCTTGGCGCCGCGGTGACTGTCCCCGCGCTTCCCGCATTGCTGGGCGGGATCGCCAACGTCACATGGACCGGTTGGGCCGCCCTTGCCTTTCTGGCGCTGCTCTGCACCCTGGTCGGCTTCGCGGCCTGGTTCTGGGCGCTGGACAAGGGCGGGGTCGCGTCGATCGCCCCGCTTCAGTTCGGCCAGCCCGTCGTCAGCCTCATCATCGCGGTGACGCTTCTGTCCGAAGACCTTTCCGCGACGACCCTTCTGGCATTGTGCCTGATTTCCTGCGGCGTCTATCTGTCGCGCCGCGCCGTGTCAGGCTGAGCCCCAGCTTGCCCGCCAGACTTCCGTCGCCGGCCGGCGACGGGCCAAGCGGCGCGCTTCAACCACCGCCCAATATATCGAGGATCGAGGTCTGCCGCTTTTTCTTCGGGCCGCCTACATCACCGGGCGGCACCGGATGCCCAACCGAGGCAGTAGTGCCGCTGTCGCTCGGCATGTCAAAACCGTCGGCATCGACGGTCTCGGCCGGCCGGGCCTGGCGCGCGGCCGGCCGTGCAGGCGCTTGGGCAGCAGGCTGCGACTGGGCGGCAGGCTGCGACTGGCCAACAGCGGCCGGCGGCGCCGGCGGCGGCTGCGAGGCGTCCGCCGACGGGATCTCGTCCGGCACGATCGTATCGGAGGGCGTCGACTTCCAGGTTCCGGGCAGCGGCCGCACAGGCACGCCCTCATGCGCCGCCACCATGAATTCGTGCCAGGCCTGCGCCGGCAGGGCGCCGCCGGTGACCTTCTTCATCGGGCTGCCGTCGTCATTGCCGAACCAGACACCCGTGGTGAGATTTGCTGTGTAGCCGACGAACCAGGCGTCGCGCGAGTTCT
>JAFKFE010000957.1 GCA_017308345.1 Alphaproteobacteria bacterium
GGTGGTGAAGGCCGACGGCTCGATGGTGCTGCTCACCCGCTCGGCCGATCTCAGGCAGGCGCGCCACACCTCGACCGTCGAGAACATCGTGCTGTGGACCGATCGTCAGGGCGCCAACCCGGCGGTCGACCTGCGCAACCTGCTGAACGACCTCGACCTGCTCGGCGCCCGCATCGGCGTCGAATACGACACCCACGGCCTGACCGCCTACAATGGCCGCCGTCTGGACGAACAGTTGCAGACCTTCGGCCAGATCGCCGATGCTTCCGGCATCGTCGGCCGGCTGCGCCTGTTCAAGAGCCCGGCCGAGATCGCCAAGGCGGAAAAAGCCGCCAATCTTTCCGACGACGCGCTGGACGCGGCCTTGCCGCTGATCAGGCAGGGCGGCGACGAAGGGCTTATCCTCGCCGCCATGCAGGGCGCGGTCTTTGCCGGCGGCGGCGACTATCCCGCCAATGAGTATATCATCGGCTCCGGCGCCGATGCCTTGCTGTGCCGCTACAAGGCCGGCCGACGCAAGCTAACCAAGAACGATCAGCTGACGCTCGAATGGGCCGGCGTCTTCCACCACTATCATGCCCCGATGATGCGCACCATTTTGACCGGCAAGGTGTCGAAGCGCCACCAGGAGCTGTTCGACGCGTCCCGCGCCGCCCTGCTCGCGGTCGAAAAGGCGATGATGCCGGGCAACACGTTCGGCGACGTCTTCGACGCGCATGCCCGCACGCTCGAGGCGCACAATCTGACCAAGCACCGGTTGAATGCCTGCGGCTACTCGGTCGGCGCCCGCTTCACGCCGTCCTGGATGGACATGCCGATGTTCTACCAGGGCAACACGGAACCGATCGCCCCCAATATGACGCTGTTCGCGCATATGATCATCATGGATTCCGAGACCGAGACCGCGATGACGCTTGGCCGCACCTACCTCACCACGGAATCGGCGCCGAAGCCGCTGTCGCGCCATGATCTCGACTTGATCGTGCAGTGAATCCATAATGATTGGTTCACGCGGGGGCGTTCGCCATTAGGGAGTTTCAAGCAGATGAGACGATCGCGGGTGACGACCGTATCATTGCTTGCCGCGTTGGCGCTTGGCGCCTGCACCAACGCCAAGGACGTCCTGGAACCCTCGGCCATCACACCGCCGGCGAACTCGGCTCAGTCGTCCTCCACCCCGCCGAGCACATCGACCACGGCCATATCTCCGACCGTGCCCGCTCCCTCGACAGCGACACCTGCCACGCCCACCCAGACCGCCGTCCTCGCAAGGACGCGACTGCAGGTGGCGCCGATCGTCGGCGCATCCGTGGAAGCGGCAGCGCCGTTGACGGCCGAACTGCAGACCCGTGCCAGGCAGCGCGGCCTGACGCTTGTCG
>JAFKFE010000958.1 GCA_017308345.1 Alphaproteobacteria bacterium
GCCGGCCTCGACATATTTCACCAGCAGCGGGCAGGGGCGGTATTTCGAGTCCGACAAGCCGTCATGCAGCACCTGCATGATCGACAGGCAGGTGTCGAGACCGATGAAGTCGGCGAGCTGCAGCGGTCCCATCGGATGGTTGGCGCCGAGCCGCATGGCGGTGTCGATGGCATCGACCGTGCCGACGCCCTCATAGAGCGTGTAGATCGCCTCGTTGATCATCGGCAGCAGAATGCGGTTGACGATGAAGGCCGGAAAATCCTCCGAGACGGTGATCGTCTTGTCGAGGTGCTTCACATAGGTCTTGGCCGCCTCGAAGGTCTGGTCCTCGGTGGCGATGCCGCGCACGAGCTCGACCAGCTTCATCACCGGCACCGGATTCATGAAATGTATGCCGATGAAGCGCTCGGGACGGTCGGTCTGGGCGGCGAGCCGGGTGATCGAGATCGACGAGGTGTTGGTCGCGAGGATCGCTTCCGGATTGAGCTGCGGACAAAGCTGCGCATAGATCTTGCGCTTGACCGTCTCGTCCTCGGTCGCCGCTTCGATCACCAGGTCGGCGGCGGCAAGATCGGACATGGCCGGGGCGGCGGAGATGCGCGCCATCGCCTCGTTGCGCGCCTTTTCCTCGAGCTTGCCGGAGCCGACCTGGCGGGCCATGTTGCCGCTGATGGTGGCGATGCCCTTCTCGATCCTGTCGGCCGACACGTCGTGGATCAGGACCTTGTAGCCACCCAGCGCCGAGACATGGGCAATACCGCCGCCCATCTGACCCGCGCCGACAATGCCGATCGTCTCGATCTTGCTCATTACCCCGATCCCGTCCGGAGCGTTCCACTTCCTTGAAGTGCAAGAACGCTCCTGCTTGTTTGTTTCCCGCCATCCGGATCAAAACCGCCGGATTGGCTCCGGGCCTTGATGGCCCTCTTTTTGTGCAGTGCAAACTAAAAGGGCGGGGCGACTTCGTCTACCCCACCCTTTGGATTTTAATATGCCAGAACTGGCGGCGTCAAAGCGCCTTTTGCAGCTCCGGCAGGATGACGAAGAGATCGCCGACGAGGCCGTAGTCGGCAACCTGGAAGATCGGGGCTTCCTCGTCCTTGTTTATGGCGACGATGACCTTCGAATCCTTCATGCCGGCCAGATGCTGGATGGCGCCGGAGATGCCGACGGCGATGTAGAGGTCGGGCGCGACCACCTTGCCGGTCTGGCCGACCTGCCAGTCGTTCGGCGCGTAGCCGGCATCGACCGCGGCGCGGGAGGCGCCCACCGCGGCGCCGAGCTTGTCGGCGACCGGCAGGATGACTTCCTGGAACTTCTCCGAGGAACCGAGCGCGCGGCCGCCCGAGATGATGATCTTGGCCGAGGTCAGCTCC
>JAFKFE010000526.1 GCA_017308345.1 Alphaproteobacteria bacterium
GTCCGGCGACGCGGATGCGTTCGTCGGCATAGTCGTAAGCCCAGAGCGTGCCGTAGCGGCGGCAAAGCGTGCAGTTGCATGCGGTGATCACACCGGGATCGCCTTCCAGCGTCCAGTGGGCCGCGCCGCAATGACAGGTCCCTTTCAGCATTGCCACCTCCATCGGCCGGTGAGCGGCTAGTTCCTGCAGGCATTCTGCAGCCTGTTGCCCGATATTCAAACCCATTGCGTTCGCGCCCGGCATTCGCCAATGAAGGCCGATGAGTTCCCCTTTGCCAGCCAGCCAGCGCCAGCGGCTCGACGAATTGCTCGTGGAGCGCGGCCTGTTCGCCAGCCGCTCGCGCGCCCGAGACGCGATCGAGCGCGGCACGGTGACGGTCGACGGCATGATTGCCCGCAAGCCCGGCCAGTCGGTCGCGTTCGACTGCCTGGTCGCCGTCGACGACCCCGCGCGGGCCTATGTATCGCGCGCGGCATTGAAGCTGATCGCCGGCCTCGACCGTTTCGGCCTGGACCCCGCGGGCGGCGAAGCGCTCGATATCGGCGCCTCGACCGGGGGCTTCACCCAGGTGCTGCTCGAGCGCGGCGCGGCGCATGTCACGGCGATCGATGTCGGTCACGGCCAGATGCACCCCGGCATTGCCGGCGACCCACGCGTGACGATGGTCGAAGGGTTGAACGCGCGCGATCTGACGGCGGCCGATCTCGGTGGCCGCGTTCCCGGTTTCCTTGTCTGCGACGTCTCCTTCATCTCGCTGAAGCTTGCGCTGCCGGCGGCGCTGGAACTGGCGGGCGAGGGCGCCAGGGCAATTCTCCTGGTCAAGCCGCAATTCGAGGCGGGCCGCGAAGCGATCGGCAAGGGCGGCCTGCTCAAGGAGCCGGCTGATGCCGAACGTGTCGCTGCCGAGCTGCACGATTGGCTGGCCTCCATCCTCGGCTGGCGGGTGCTGGGGTTGCACCCGTCGCCGATCGAAGGCGGCGACGGCAACCGCGAGTTCCTGCTCGCCGCGATCAAGGATGCAAAATCCCGATGAGCACACGCTTGACGATCGCAAGGCTTGGCTCGCAGGGCGACGGCATTGCCAATGCCGAAGGCGGTGAGGTCTTCATCCCGTTCACACTGCCGGGCGAAACCGTCACCGCCGCGCGCCAGAAGGACCGCGCCACGCTGATGTCGGTGCTGGAAGCCTCGCCGCTCAGGATCGACCCGGCCTGCCGCCATTTCACCGAATGCGGCGGCTGCGCGCTGCAGCATTACGAGGCCGCGGCCTACCAGCAATGGAAGCGCGAGAAGGTCGTGCATGCGCTGAAGGCCAAGGGCATCGCTTGCGACGTTGCCGCGCTGGTGCCGTGCGCGCCGCACACCCGCCGCCGCGTCACCTTCAGCGCCAGGCGCACCGAGGCCGGCATGCTGCTCGGCTTCGTGCGCGCGCTCTCCTCCGAGATCATCCCGATCGAGGAATGCCCCATCTCGCTTCCGGCGATCGTCTCCGCGCTCGACAAGTTGCGCGCGCTGGCCGGATTGGTGTGCGCGACGCCGAAGGCGTTTCACATGACGGTGACCGTCACCGCGTCAGGCCTCGATATCGCTGTCCATGAGGCCGGCAAGCTTGGCGATCACCAGCGCCGCATCGCGTCGAATTTCGTCATGGCCGAGGGCCTGGCGAGGCTTTCCGTCGACGGCGAGATCATTGTCGAGCCGAAGAAGCCGGTGGTGCAGTTCGGACCGGTCGCCGTCGCCTTGCCGCCCGGCGCCTTCCTGCAGGCGACGGAAGCCGCCGAGCAGACGATGGCGGGGCTCGTCGGCCAGCATCTGTCTCGCGCGAAGAAGGTCGCGGACCTGTTTGCCGGTTGCGGCAGCTTTGCGCTTCGGCTTGGCGCGAAGTCGGAGGTCCATGCTGTCGAAGGCGATGCGGCGGCACTCGCCGCGCTCGACCGCGCCTACCGCTTCGCCAGCGGCCTGAAGCGGGTGACCAGCGAACGCCGCGACCTGTTCCGCCGGCCGCTGACCTTCAAGGAGTTGAACGCCTTCGACGGCCTGGTCTTCGACCCGCCGCGCGCCGGCGCCGAGGATCAGTCGAAGCAGATCGCCCGCTCCGACGTGCCGCTGGTCGCCGCCGTGTCCTGCAATCCGGTGACGCTCGCGCGGGATCTGCGGATATTGATCGATGGCGGTTACGCGCTGAAGAGCGTCACGCCGATCGACCAGTTCCTGTGGTCGCCGCATGTCGAGGCCGTGGCCTTGCTGGAGAAGCCGAGGAGAAGGCGTTAGCGTTCGCGCCTGGCTGGGATTGGCGGGAACGGGCATCCGGGCGAACTGCCCTGCAAGTAGCGGGCATACGCTCAGGCAACGCCGGTCTATGAACTCGGAGAAAGTCGTTTCGCCGTGCCGCCCCGCTGGTTGAGCGAAACCCAGATGTTCGGATTCTGCTGCGACTGCCGTTTGAGGAAATAATAACCGGTTGCGTTCCAGGGGCGGATTTCGTCGACCAGATTGTCGAGGATGAGATCGCCCTTGTCGGTCTTCACCGTCAGGATTGTATGGCCCTCATTGTTGAGGTCGCGCACCACCGTCATCAGCAGCGCCTGCCGGGGAAATCCCGCCTCCTGGAGAAGCTTGCGCTTGTAGAGCGCGTAGATCTTGCAATCACCCTTGCCGTCCACCGGATAGTCCCAGTGGTCCATCATCGTTCCCCAGTGATCGTAGTTGCTGACGGGCTTGATGGAGCGGTTCGCCTTCTGGTTTACCCGCTTGAGGATGCTCATGTTCTGCGCGGTGAGCTTGACGCTGGTGGCCGGCAGCGCAGGCACCTTGCATTCTTTCGGCCGGCGATGACAGAAATCGAGCCAGCCATACGGGACGCTGGTGCTCCCGCCAACCGAGGCGGAACTGGCGGCAGGCCGTGTCGACGCCAGCTTGAACAGCGACGACTGCGCCGCCGCGGGGCAGACTTGCAGCGATGAAGCGCCAACCAACGAGACGAGGCCAAGGAGGAGAGAAGAGGTCGGGACACCAGGGGAACGCTGCATTGCCAACACCACCGCAACGAGGACACTGGCGACAGGCTAATGCGCAAACGCCCGCCCGGCCAATTAAACAATTAATAATGTCCTAACACGATTGTGTTCACTTCAAGGTGCCGGCGACAGTTCGGACTGGAAAGCATCAGCCCGTGCCCGAAAGGATGCGCTCGACGAAGGCGGGCACCACTTGCGTCGCCGGCCCTTCCAGTTGCTCGTCGAAACGGGAGGCCCAGCCGGCGCATTTCAGGTTGAGCTCGACTGTCAGTGCGCCGGCGATGCGTGCCTCTTCCACGAAGCCGGCGGCCGGGTAGACGTTGCCGCTGGTCCCGATCGCCGCGAACAGGTCGCAGCCGGCGAGCGCTTCGCCGATCTCTTCCATGCGATAGGGCATCTCGCCGAACCACACCACGTCCGGCCGCAGCCGTCCCTTGGCGCCGCAGGCGGGACACTCGGACTGGTCGGCGATGTCGTCGGGCCAGTTGCTGCTTGCGCCGCAATCCTGGCAAAGCGCCCGGCCGAGCTCGCCATGCATATGGATCAGCTTTCGCGAGCCGGCGCGCTCATGCAGGTCGTCGATGTTCTGGGTAACGAGAAGCACTTCGCCGGGAAGGGCTTGCTCGAGCCTGGCCAGCGCCTCGTGCGCGGCATTGGGCTTGACGTCGCCAAGCTGCCGCCGGCGCATGTTGTAGAAGTCCTGCACCTTGGCTGGATTGCGGGCGAAGCCCTGCGGCGTCGCGACCTCCTCGAGGTCGAACCTTGCCCAAACGCCGTCAGGATCGCGGAACGTGGCCACGCCCGATTCCGCCGAAATGCCGGCGCCCGTCAGGATCACGATCTTTGGTTTGGACATGATGGCACCGGCCCGAATGCTATCGTTTAGAGGATGCTATCGGAAGGTACCGCCATCCTCAAACGCGAGCCCGGCGCCGTGCTTCAGCGAGCACGCCTGCGTCCATCTCTTCGAGTGTCTTCGGTGCGCCTTGCGACGGCAGGGAACCAAAAACATCCTTCGGCTGTGTCGGCGAAAACGCCGGCGCGAGCTTCGAAAGCACTTCGCTCAGCCTCCTGGTCGAGACGATCATTATAAGCTTTTCAGAAAGCGACATCTTGGCCTGCCCGGCGTCAACCTCAAACCCTGGTGCCGCCCACCGTCATCTGGTTCATCCGCAAATGTGGCTGGCCGACGCCGACCGGCACGCCCTGTCCGGCCTTGCCGCACATGCCGATGCCGTTGTCGAGCTTCATGTCGTTGCCGATCATGCTGACGCGGTGCATGGCGTCCGGCCCGTTGCCGATCAGCATCGCGCCCTTGATCGGCTGCGTCACCTTGCCGTTCTCGATCATGTAGGCCTCGGTGCAGCCGAACACGAACTTGCCGGACGTGATGTCGACCTGGCCGCCGCCGAAGGATACGGCGTAGATACCGTTCTTGACCGAGGCGATGATTTCTTCCGGCTGCATGTCGCCCGAGGTCATGTAGGTGTTGGTCATGCGCGGCATCGGTTGGTGCGCATAGCCCTCGCGCCGGCCGTTGCCGGTCGCCTTCATGCCCATCAGCCGGGCATTCTGGCGGTCCTGCATGTAGCCGACCAGTACGCCGTCCTCGATCAGCACGTTGCGCGCCGAGGGCGTGCCTTCGTCGTCGACGGTGAGCGAGCCGCGCCGCTCGGGGATCGTGCCGTCATCGACCACGGTGACACCCTTCGCCGCCACCTGGCTGCCCATCAGGCCGGCGAAGGCCGAGGTCTTCTTGCGGTTGAAATCGCCTTCCAGCCCGTGGCCGACCGCCTCGTGCAGCATCACGCCCGGCCAGCCGCTGGACAGAACGATGTCGAACGTGCCGGCCGGCGCGGGGATCGCCTCGAGGTTGACCAGCGCCTGCCGCAGCGCCTCGCCCGCGGCGTGCTTCCAGCTTTCCTCGCTGACGAACTCGCCGAAGCTCTTGCGGCCGCCCATGCCGTAGGAGCCGCTCTCCTGCCGGTCGCCGCTGCCGACCACGACGGAAACGTTGATCCTGACCAGCGGGCGGATGTCGCGCACGATCTGGCCGTCGCCGCGCACGATCTCGACATGCTGCCACGAGGCGGCGAGCGAGGCCGTCACCTGGCGCACGCGCGGATCCTTCGCGCGCAGCCAGCCGTCGATCTCCTGCAACAGCTTGGCTTTCACCTCGAAGGAAGGGGAGGGAATCGGGTTTTCATCGCCATAGAGGTGGCGGTTGGTGCGGGCGGGCGCTCCTGCAAGCGTGCCGGAATAGCCGCCCTTGACCGCCGAGACGGCATCGGCCGCGCGCTTGAGCGAGGCTTCGGAGAGATCGCTGGAATGCGCGTAGCCTGAGGCCTCGCCGGCCACGGCGCGCAGGCCGAACCCCTGGTCGGTGTTGAAATTGGCCGTCTTCAGCCGGCCATTGTCGAACATCAGCGCCTCGCTCTCGCTGTATTCGAGGAACAGCTCACCGTCGTCGGCGCCCTTGATGGTGTCGGCGACGATCTCTTTGACGCGATCGTCGGAAATGTCGAATTGGCCGATCAGGCTGTTCATGGCTGGGCATCCGCTGGGTTTTCGTCGTTCCCCCGATGTAGGGGCGCGGGCAGGTCAAGACAATCGGTGGCGTTCACACGCGATTGTCATCGCCGCGAATCCGTGGACAAGCACAATGCCACGCTGGCACAGTGCCACGCCGGGTTCAGGGCAGGGCGGCGAAGCCTTCCGCGAAGCCCTTGAGATCGACGGGAATGCCGATGCCTTCCTCCGGCGTCTGGAAGACGATGAAGGTGGCAGAGGTGCCGCTCTTGAGCGTGTCGAGCAGCGGCTTTTCGAGGATCACCTCGGCATAGCAGCCGTCCTGGAAGCAGCGCACGAAATAGGCGCGGCCGATGTCCTTGCCGTCGACATTGAGGCCGAGGCCGTTGGGCAGGAGCACGCCGAGCGGCGCCAGCACGCGCAGGATCTCGGCCTTGTTGTCGGCGGTGCGCAGCACCACGACCGAAAGGCCCATTTCAGGACGATCCTCGGCGACCACGTTCTGCATCATCACGCATTGCTCGGAGGTCGCTCCCGCCGGCGTGTCGCAGATGATCGACCATGCGCCATGCGTCGACTTCACCGTGCCGCTGGGCGGCGTCGCGTTGTTCGGCGAGGCGGCGGCGCCAACGGCTATGCCGACGCCGAGCAAGGCGACGGCAAGAACGACCTTCGCCAAGGTTCTCGAAAGCCAGGAAGTCATGACGGCTCCATTGCGAATCACGGCACTTTAAGCTGCGCCCGGGCCAAGTAAAGGACGAGACCGTCGCCGGTCCGCCCCGAAACCGGCAATTCCGTGCTTTTCCAAAGCAAATTCGCCCGAATTGGGGCCGTTGCGCATATAGCATGGCGAGCGCCGAACGCGGCCTTCGGCTTGCGCGCAAAAATGCCGCACGGTTTCCTCTGCTCCTTTCTTGCGGAGGGAAAAAGAGTATGGTTTGAACCAGCCTAGGGACAGACTGGGATTCCCAATCCTGGCATCGTCCGTTATTGGTGCGACCAGATCGCGGGAAGTGGGAGACGAGAGGGCGATGAGGAAATTCCTGGCAAGCGCTAAATTCTTGGCAGGTACGGCAGCTTCGGCCGTGCTCTTCTCCGGTGCCGCCGCGCGTGCGGACCAGCCGCGGGAGTGGGAGATCTCCTTCCAGGATCCGGCGACCGACTTGATGCGGCAGATCGAACGGTTCGGGAACTACACCATGTGGTTCATCGTCCCGATCACCATCCTCGTGCTGGTGCTTCTGCTGGTCTGCATCGTCAGGTTCCGCGCCAGCGCCAATCCGGTGCCGTCAAAGACCGCTCACAACACGCTGATCGAGGTGATCTGGACGGTCGGGCCGGTGATCGTGCTTCTGCTCATCGCCATTCCCTCCTTCCAGCTGCTCACCGCGCAGTACACGCCGCCGGAGGAAGCCAAGCTCACCGTGAAGGCGACCGGCAACCAGTGGAATTGGGACTACGAGTATCAGGTCGACAAGACCTTCTCGTTCAACTCGGCGGTTCTGCAGGACGGCGACCGCGCCAAGGCCGGCAAGGAAGACCGCGCCCTCTATCCGCGCCTGCTCGCGGTCGACAACGAGCTGGTCGTGCCGGTCAACACCACGACCCGCGTGCTGATCACCGCGACCGACGTCATCCACTCCTTCGCCGTGCCGTCCTTCGGCATCAAGATGGACGCCGTTCCCGGCCGCACCAACGAGACCTGGTTCAAGGCGGAGAAGGAAGGCCTCTACTACGGCCAGTGCTCGCAGCTCTGCGGCAAGGACCATGCCTTCATGCCGATCGCCGTCCGCGTTGTTTCCGATGCGCAGTTCAAGACCTGGCTGGAGACGGCCAAGACCGACGTGCCCGCCGCCAACAAGGCGCTGATGGCCGAGATCGATGGTACCAAGAAGGTAGCGGCCGCCGGCAACTGATGCCGCGGGTTAGCAAGATTTAGGGAACGGAGCGGAACATGGCAGAGGCTGCAGCTCACGACCACGACGACCACAGGCCGCATGGCTGGGTCCGTTGGGTCTACTCGACCAACCACAAGGACATCGGAACGCTCTACCTGATCTTCGCGATCATCGCTGGCATCATCGGTGGCGCGCTCTCGGTCGCCATCCGTATGGAGCTGCAGGAGCCGGGCATCCAGATATTCAGCGGCCTGGCGCAAATGGTCTACGGCATGCAGGGCGACGCCGCCATCGACGGCGGCAAGAGCATGTACAACGCCTTCGGCGCCGCGCACGGCCTCATCATGATCTTCTTCATGGTCATGCCGGCTCTGATCGGCGGCTTCGCCAACTGGATGGTGCCGATCATGATCGGCGCGCCGGACATGGCTTTCCCGCGCATGAACAACATCTCCTTCTGGCTGCTGCCGCCGGCCTTCATCCTGCTGCTCTCCTCGATGTTCGTGCCTAGCGCGCCGGGCGCTTTCGGTCCCGGCGGCGGCTGGACGATCTATCCGCCGCTCTCGACCTCCGGCCAGCCGGGTCCGGCGCTTGACCTGGCGATCCTGTCGATCCACATCGCCGGCGCGTCGTCGATCCTCGGCGCGATCAACTTCATCACCACCATCTTCAACATGCGCGCGCCGGGCATGACGCTGCACAAGATGCCGCTGTTCGCCTGGGCCGTGCTGATCACGGCTTTCCTGCTGCTGCTCTCGTTGCCGGTTCTGGCGGGCGCCATCACCATGCTGCTCACCGACCGCAATTTCGGCACCGCTTTCTTCGTGCCGGACCAGGGCGGTGATCCGATCCTCTTCCAGCACCTGTTCTGGTTCTTCGGCCATCCCGAGGTGTACATCCTGATCCTGCCGGGCTTTGGCATCATCAGCCACATCGTCTCGACCTTCTCGAAGAAGCCCGTCTTCGGTTATCTCGGCATGGCCTACGCCATGGTCGCGATCGGCGCGGTCGGCTTCATCGTCTGGGCGCACCACATGTATACGACCGGCCTGTCGCTCGACACGCAGCGTTACTTCGTGTTCGCCACCATGGTCATCGCGGTGCCGACCGGCGTGAAGATCTTCTCCTGGATCGCCACCATGTGGGGCGGCTCGATCTCCTTCAAGCCGCCGATGCTGTGGGCGCTGGGCTTCATCTTCCTGTTCACCATCGGTGGCGTCACCGGCGTTCAGCTTGCCAATGCCGGCCTCGACCGCTCGCTGCATGACACCTATTTCGTGATCGCCCACTTCCACTACGTGCTGTCGCTGGGCGCGGTGTTCGCGATCTTCGCCGGCTGGTACTACTGGTTCCCGAAGATGACCGGTTACATGTACTCGCCGGTGATCGCCAACACGCACTTCTGGGTCACCTTCGTCGGCGTCAACCTGATCTTCTTCCCGCAGCATTTCCTCGGCCTCGCCGGCATGCCGCGCCGTACCGTCGACTATCCGGATGCGTTCGCCGGCTGGAACATGGTCTCGTCCTACGGCTCCTACATCGCGGCCGTCGGTGTCGCGATCTTCCTCTACGGCGTGTTCGATGCCTTCCAGAAGAAGCGCGTCGCGGGCGCCAACCCGTGGGGCGAAGGTGCCACCACGCTCGAATGGCAGCTGCCTTCGCCGCCGCCGTTCCACCAGTGGGAACAGCTGCCGAAGATCAAGTAAGCGGCATCCCGACTTATACGAGGCCGCCGGCTTGCCCGGCGGCCTTGGCCAACGGAATGATGGACTTTAAGTACGCATGGCCCTTGCCGAAGACAGAATGATGGAGGAAGCGGGCTTTCGCATGTCGGAAGCGACCGCGGGCGATTTCTTCGCCCTGTTGAAGCCACGCGTCATGTCGCTGGTCGTCTTCACAGCCTTTGTCGGCCTTGTCGCGGCGCCCGTCACCATCAACCCGTTGCTGGCGATGATCGCCATCCTGGCAATCGCCATCGGCGCGGGCGCATCCGGGGCGCTCAACATGTGGTACGACGCCGATATCGATGCGGTGATGACCAGGACGTCCAACCGCCCGGTGCCCGCGGGCCGCGTCACGCCCGGCGAGGCGCTGAGCTTCGGACTGGTGTTGTCGGCGCTGTCGGTGATGACGCTGGGCGTGCTGGTCAACTGGCTGTCGGCATCGCTTCTTGCCTTCACCATCTTCTTCTATGCGGTCGTCTACACAATGTGGCTGAAGCGCTGGACGCCGCAGAACATCGTTATTGGTGGCGCCGCCGGAGCGATACCGCCGGTGATCGGCTGGGCCGCGGTGACCGGTTCGGTCAGCCTCGAAAGCGTCATCCTGTTCCTGATCATCTTCCTGTGGACGCCGCCCCATTTCTGGGCGCTGGCGCTGTTCAAGTCCGACGATTACGCCCGCGCGGGCATCCCGATGATGCCCAATGTCGCCGGCCAGGCTTCGACCCGCCGGCAGATCTTCGCCTATGCGCTGATTCTGGCGCCGGTCGGTGTCCTGCCTTGGGCGCTCGGCTACACCACGGCCGGCTATGGCGTCGTTTCGGCGGTCCTCGGCGCCGGCTTCGTCTGGTATGCCTGGAAAGTGTTCGGCATGGCCGATGGCGATCGTACGATGAAGCCGGCCAAGGCGCTGTTCGGCTATTCGCTGCTCTATCTCTTCGCGATCTTCGCCGCCTATCTCGTCGACTGCGTGGTCGGGCGCGCCTTCTTGATGGGGGGAGTATGATCG
>JAFKFE010000527.1 GCA_017308345.1 Alphaproteobacteria bacterium
GCCCTCTCCCTGGAGGACAAGGGCAGGGAGGTATCGGCCGACGTGATCGACGCCTTCCAGGCCGCGGCCGATATGGCTTTGAAAGTGCCGGCGGAGCGCCGCAAGAAAGTGGTGTTCTTCCATGGACTGGTGCGGCTGAGCGCCGCCGGTTCCGGCACCGCGGCCGACGCCATCATTCGCTATGCCGGCGGCATCAATCCGATGGCCGAGGTGCAGGGCTACAAGGCCGCGTCGGAGGAAAAGCTGATCGAGATGGCGCCCGACGTCATCGTGATGATGAGGGACGGCAAGGGTGGGCCGACGCCCCGGCAGGTGTTCGGGAATCGGGCGCTGGCCGCCACGCCGGCGGCAGCGAACAAGGCCCTGATCGTCCTCGACGGCACCTATATGATCGGCTTCGGGCCGCGCACCGCCGACGCCATCCGCGACCTCGCGAAGGCGCTCTATCCCGACATCGCCGCCAGATAATCGCGGAGCAGCAAGGATACGGGTGATTCCAATGCGATTGACGGCCAGGTTCAAATCCGATATTGAACAGGATTATACAGGTTCATTGAACAGGTATCGATATGGCCCGTCGAGCGATGCAGATCTCACCCGGCACGGGCAAGCCCGAGCAGATCGCGACGGTTCTTGAGCATGAGATACGCTCCGGCCTGCTTGGGTTCGGCGACCGCCTGCAGAGCGAGAACGAGCTCGTCCAGCGCTTCTCCGTCAGCCGCAACACGGTCCGCAAGGGGCTCGAGGAGCTGTCGAGCCGCGGGCTCATCACCACCAAGGTCGGTATCGGCTCCTTCGTGACCTTCGACGGCATGCCGGTGGACGACGCGATCGGCTGGTCGCGCGCGCTTGCCAACGCCGGCGCCAATGCCGAGACCCGCACCTTGCGGCTCGAGATCATCGAGGACGCGGAACTGGCCGCAAGGCTCGGCGTCGAGAGCCCGTCCTTCATTGCGGTCGACCGCGCCCGCACCAATGCCGATGACGGCCATGCCATCTCGATCGAGCGCAGCCGCCTGCCGCTGTCGCCTGAACTGGAAGACATCCCCTTGCGCGGCCTGCGCGAAGGCACGCTGCACCAGACGCTGCGCGGGGCAGGGCTAGTGCCCGACCACGGCGAGGAGTGGGTCGATATCGAGATGCTGAGCGCCTCCGACGCTGCGATCCTCGCCTGCGCGCCCGGCACGCCGTTCCTGCGCACGCGCCGCCTGACGCGCGCCGCCGACGGGCGCGCCATCGAATTCGTCACCAGTCTGCTCAATCCCGCGCATTTCGCGCTTCACCTGGAGTTCTGAGCATGGCCGGGGAGACGAGTGACCGAACAACAGGCGATCGGGCCATGGGCGCGCTGATCGGCGGGGCGCTTGGCGATGCTCTCGGCATGCCGACACAGCTCCTGTCGCCGGCCCGCATCGCCGAGCTCTACGGTCATGTCGAGGGGTTCGTGGCGCCTTCAGCCGATCATCCGGTGTCGAAAGGGCTGCCGGCCGGCGCGATCACCGACGACACCGAGCAGGCGCTGCTGCTCGGCCGCATCCTGGTCGAGTCCGGCGCGCGTTTCGACCATGCGCGCTGGGTCAACGCGCTTCTCGACTGGGAGCGCGACGTCAAGGCGCGCGGCAGCTACGACCTGCTTGGCCCATCGACCAAGCGCGCCATCGACGCCATCAACGGTGGCGTGCCGGCCGAGGAGGCCGGGCGTGGCGGCGACACCAATGGCGCGGCGATGCGCATCGCGCCGGTCGGCATCATGATGCCACCGGAGCCGCTCGAAGCACTGGTCGCCAAGGTGGCGGAGACCTGCAGGGCCACGCACAACACCTCGATCGCCATTGCATCGGCCGCGGCGGTAGCCGCCGCCGTAAGTCTCGGTGTCTCGGGCGGCGACTGGCGCGCCGCTTCCGGCCATGCGGTCGCAGCAGCAAGGCTAGGCGCTGCGCTCGGCCATTGGGTCACCGGCGGCGACATCGCGGAGCGCATTGTCTGGGCGCAGGCGCTTGTGCGCGGCAAGGCGGAGAAGGACGCGATCAAGCTGATCGTCGACCTCGTCGGCACCGGCGTTGCCAGCCAGGAATCGGTTCCGGCCGCCTTCGCGGTGCTGGAAGTCGCGCAGGGTGACGCATGGCGGGCTGCGGTGATCGCGGCCAATCTCGGCGGTGACACCGACACGATCGGGGCGATTGCCGCCGGCATGGCCGGCGCCTGCGCCGGCCTGTCGAAGCTGCCGCGGGATCGCATCGCCGAGCTGCATGGCATCGACATCGCGGATGTCCGCGCGCTGGCCGAGGATCTGGTCGCGGCCCGGATGGCCAAGACCGGCGCGGGTAAGGAGGACGCGGCGTGAGCGGGCGGCTCGTCCATGTCGGCAGCGCGGTGGTGGATTACGTCTACCGCATCGACGCCTTGCCGGCGGCCGGCACGGAAAGGACCGCGTCGAGCTATGCGCGGGTCGCCGGCGGCGGCTTCAACATGATGGTCGCGGCGCGCCGCACCGGCATGAAGGTGGTGTTCGGCGGCCAGCTCGGCACAGGGCCGGATGGAGACTTCCTGCGCGCCGCTTTCGCGGCCGAAGGTATCGAGACGCTGACGCCGCCGTCACCTTCGATGGACAGCGGCAATTGCGTCGCAATGATCAGCAGCGACGCCGAGCGAACCTTCGTCTCTTGGCCGGGTGCGGAGAGCCGGCTCACGCTCAGCATGATGAAGTCGGTCCAAGTTGTTCCGGGCGACTGGGTTTTCACCTCAGGCTATACGCTGAGCTATCCCGGCAGCCGCGATGCGCTCGCCGATTGGATCGAGGCGCTGCCGGCCGGCATTCCTTTCATCTTCGACCCGACGCCGGTGATCGCCGACATTCCGCGACCGATCCTGGACAGGGTGCTGGCGCGCGCGACATGGCTGAGCTGCAACACCGACGAGGCCGCCGAAATCGCTGGCGCCGGCGATGCCCAGACCGTCGCCATCCGATTGCTGGCCGAGCATTGCCCCAGGGCCGAAGGTGTCGTGATACGAGCCGGCGCGCGTGGCTGCCTGGTGCGCATGGCCGATGGCGGCACCCGCGCGGTGCCCGGTTTCAAGGTGGAGGCGGTCGATACGAACGGGGCCGGCGACACGCATATCGGCGCCTTCGTCAGCGCATTGTCGCAAGGCAAGTCGCCCTGCGAGGCGGCTCGCTACGCGAATGCCGCCGCGGCCCTTTCCGTCACCCGCCATGGCGGCTCCTCGGCGCCGACCGATTTCGAAATCCAGGAATTCCTGACCCGGCGCGGCGAGCCAATGACCGCGCAGGGCCAGGAGGAAGCGGCTGCAACTTAACAAGCCCGTCAACCGGGCAAACAATGAGAGGAAAAGAACATGCGCATGCCCAGACTGACTGCTTTCCTGACCGCGACCGCCGTCTTCGTCTCAGCCTTCACGGTTTGTGTATTCCCCTTGGCAGCACAAGCCGCCGAGGAAGTGCATGTGCTCAACTGGAAAGGCTACGGCGCCGACGAGCCATGGGCGGTCGCCAATTTCGAGAAGGCGACCGGCTTCAAGGTGGTCAACGACTTCTTCAACTCCGAACAGGAGATGCTGACCAAGATCCGTACCAATCCCGGCCTCTACGACGTCGTGATGATCAACGCCGCCTTCAACGACCAGGCGATGGCTGGCAAGCTGATCCAGCCGATCGACGTCTCGAAGCTTTCCAACTATGCCGACATCGCCAAGGACAAGGCCGACTCGCCGATGCTCAACCATGACGGCAAGGTCTATGGCGTGCCGTGGGTCTGGGGTCTGACGGCGCTTGCCATCAACGACAAGTCCTTCGAAAAGCCGCCGACGTCGATCGCCGAGATGTGGGATCCGGCGCATAAGGGCCGCGTGATCATCCGCGACGATGCAGTCGAGGCGGTGCAGTTCGGCGCGCTGGCGTCGGGTCAGAACATCAACGACATCAAGGATATGGATGCGGTCAAGGCGAAGCTCACCTCGCTGATGCCGCAGATCAAGACCTTCTGGAGCTCGGAGAACGACTGGAACCAGATGGTCGCTTCCAACCAGATCGACATCGGCACCTATTGGAGCGGCTCGGCCGACCGCGCCAAAACGCATTTCAAGCTGCCGGTCTCGCTGGTCATCCCGCAGGAAGGTTCGGTCGCCTGGCTCGACGCCTTCTCGATTCCGGTCGGCTCCAAGAACGTCGCCGGCGCCGAGGCCTTCATCAACTACATGATCGACCCGAAGTTCTACGTCGAATGGGTCACCAAGGTCGGCGCGCCGGTCTCGGCCAACACCAAGGCCGTGGATGCGCTGCCCGAGGATGCCTTCAACCGCAAGGTCATGGGCAGCCCGGATGTCGCCAAGCGCATCCAGTTCCAGGCGCCGGTCACCGACGAGCAGCGCGAGAAGTATCTGGCGCTGTGGCAGGAGCTGAAGGTCAACGTGAAGTAATCGGTGTCTTTCGGGGGAGGAGAGGCAAATGGCTGACCAGCTTGCGATCGCTTCGCGTCGCGGATTGCGGCCGGCCCTGCCGCTTCTCCTTCCCGCCTATCTGTGGTTGACGGTGGCGATCTTCCTGCCGCTGTCGGCCATGGTGTTCTTCTCCTTCATGACCGACCTGCCGTTGGCAGGCAAAGAATGGGCCTTCACGCTCGGCAACTACGCGGCGTTCTTCTCGCAAAGCCTCTATTCGCGGCTTCTGCTTTCGTCGCTGCGTCTCGGCCTCGAGGTGACGCTTTGGTGCATCGTCATCGGCTATCCGGCCGCCTATGTGCTGGCCAAGGTGCTGAAGGGGCGCAGCCGCGAGGCGATCTTCCTGCTCGTCATCCTGCCCTTCTGGTCGAACGGGCTGGTGCGCATCTTTTCCTGGGCGATGGTGCTGCGCGAAGGCGGCATCCTCGACACCGCACTCAACGCCGTGCTGCCGTTCAAGATCAATATAGACCTCATGTATTCCTATCCGGCCGTCATCATCGGCCTGGTGCACTCCTACGTGCCCTACATGGTGCTCACCTGCTACCTCACGCTGCAGGCCATCGACGACTCGCTGATCGAGGCCGGCCGTTCGCTTGGCGCGTCGCGGCGGCAGGTTTTGTGGCGGGTGATCATTCCGCTGTCGATGCCGGGCCTGATCGCGGGCTCGGCCCTCATCTTCGTACCAGTGGTCGGCTCGTTCATGGAGCAGCGCATCCTCGGCGGCCGTACCGGCACTTTCTACGGCACGGTGATCGAGGACCAGTTCGTCGCCGTGTTCAACTGGCCGCTGGGCGCCGCGCTCTCGTTCATCCTGCTCGCGGTCGTGCTGATCATCCTGGCGCTGGCCGCGCCTGTCCTGCGGAGAGCCGGCTGATGGCGACGACGCGCATCCTGGAATGGCTCGGGCGCTTCTACATCGTGCTTTTGCTTGCCTTCCTCTATCTGCCGATCATCATCATGGCGGCGATGTCGTTCAACGCGTCGCCCTTCTACCAGCTGCCGTTCGAGTGGACGACGGACTGGTATCAATCGCTCTGGCAGAACGACCAGCTGATCGCGGCGACCTGGAACAGCATCGAGATCGCCGTCATCACCACTTTGATCTCGACCGTGCTCGGTTCGATGGCCTCGCTCGCGCTCTACCGCTACGAGTTCCGCGGCAAGAGGCTCCTGCAGGCGCTGCTGTTCCCGCCGATCGCCATTCCGTGGCTGATCACCGGTACGGCGATGCTGATCTTCTTCTTCGGTGTCGGCATCGGTCGCGGGCTCATCGCCATCCTGCTCGGCCATGTCGCGCTGGCGCTGCCTTACGTGATCGTCGTCGTCTCCGCCCGGCTGCAGACCTTTGCGCCGGAACTGGAAGAGGCGGCGCGCTCGCTCGGCGCCAATCAATGGCAAGTGACCATGCGCGTCACGCTGCCCTGGATCATGCCCGGCGTGATCGCGGGCGGGCTGTTCGCCTTCGCCGTGTCGTTCGACCAGTTCGTCGTCTCTTACTTCCTGTCGACGCCCGGCCAGACGACACTGCCGGTCGAAATCTACGCCGCGATCCGCAAGGGGTTCACGCCGGAGATCAACGCGGTCTCGACGATCATCATTGCCGTGTCGATGGCGCTGATGCTGCTCACGGCACGCTTCTTCAAATTCGGCGGAGAGAAATAATGGCAGGCGTGCAGGTCGCGAACGTCTCACGCAGTTTCGGCGCCCACAAGGCGCTGGACGACGTCTCGATCGACTTCGCCGATGGCGGCTTCTACGCGCTGCTCGGCCCCTCGGGCAGCGGCAAGACCACGCTGCTCAGGCAGATCGCCGGCTTCGATTTTCCGGATACAGGCCGCATCGCCATCGGCGGCGAAAGCGTCGAGCGCGTGCCGGTCGAGAAGCGGCGCATCGGCATGGTGTTCCAGAACTATGCGCTGTTTCCCAATATGAGCGTCGCAGACAATGTCGCCTTTGGCCTTTCGGTGCGCGGCGAGCCGAAAGCGACGATCGCAACCGAGGTGCAGCGCGCGCTCGATCTCGTGCAGCTCGGCAAGCTCGGCGGGCGCAAGCCGCACCAGCTTTCCGGCGGCCAGCGCCAGCGCGTCGCGCTCGCCAGGGCCATCGTCACCAAGCCGCGCGTGCTCCTGCTCGACGAGCCGTTAGGGGCGCTCGACAAGGCGCTGCGCGTCGATATGCAGATCGAGCTGAAGCGCATCCAGCGCGAGATCGGCATCACCACCATCTTCGTCACGCATGACCAGGAAGAGGCGCTGACGATGAGCGACCGCATCGGAATCCTGCGCGACGGCCGGCTGGTGCAGGAAGGGCCGCCGGAAGAGATCTACGACAGGCCGCAAAGTGAGTTCGCCGCGACCTTCCTCGGCGACGCCAACATCTTTCGCGGCGACGCGACCGGCTCGGGGATCAAGCTGCCGGACGGCACGACGATCAAGGCTTCGACAGGCGCTTCGGTGCCGGCCGGCACCAAGGCGAGCTGCGCCGTGCGGCCGGAGCGCATCCAGATTTCGACCGGCGCCGGGATGCCTGACGCGGGAGGCGCCAACGTTCTCAAGGGGAAGGTGTCCAAGCGCATCTTCGCCGGCAACAACAGCACCTATTTCGTCGACCGCGACGGCCAGACGTTGAAGGTGATCGTGCAGAACACGGGCGCCGAAAGGCTCGCCGAGGGCCAGCCGGTGGTGCTCAACTGGTCGCCGGACAGCACGGTGCTGATCGCAGGGTAGCTCCGGATCCCTGTCAGGGGTTCCGGCCACGCAGCCACTGCAATGCGCTCAATGGAGCGTCACATCCTCTTCTTCGCGCTCTTTCTCCACGGCACCTCCAGGCCGAACAAACTTGCCTGAGCGAACGCCAAGATTGGCACGATATTCTACCCTCCGCGGTTGACCGTGAACGTGTCCCTCAACCTATAATTCCACTAAATTCATAGAATAACTTCCAGCGCTTGCTGGCGCGTAAGGCGAAGAAAGGTGAATGCCGATGCCGAAAACCGAAGCCAATGCCATTCAGCTCGGAACGAAGGCTGCCGATTTCCTTTTGCCCGATGCCGAGGGCGTGCTGCACCGGCTCGACGATTTCGACGCCAGCCCTGCCTTACTCGTCGCCTTCATTTCCAACCGCTGCCCGTTCGTGCTGCTTATCCGCGAGCAGCTTGCCGCCTTTGCCAGGGATTATGCCGGCAAGGGACTGCGGGTAGTGGCTGTCAACGCCAACGACCATGTGGCGCATCCCGAGGAGACGCTCGCGCGGATCGGCGAGGAGGCGCGGACATTCGGCTATTCCTTTCCCTACCTCAAGGACGCTTCGCAGCAGACGGCGAAGGCCTATGGCGCCGCCTGCACTCCAGACTTCTTTCTGTTCGACGCCGACCGGCGGCTCGCCTATCACGGTCAGTTCGACGATGCGCGGCCCGGCAACGGCAAGTCGGTGACGGGAACTGATCTGCGCGCCGCGGCCGATACGGTGCTCGAGGGCGGCAGACCCAGCGCAAGCCAGGTGCCTTCGATCGGCTGCAACATCAAATGGAGCGCCGGCAATGAGCCGGCGTGGTTCGCGAAAGCGGCGCGCGCCGCCTAGCGCGCCTCGCCGCATGTCTCGAACAGATCGCCGGGTACAAATGCCGAAGCCGCAACGACACAATAGCGAAAGCCTGCGGATCCATGCCGATGTGCTGGTGCTCGGCGGGGGCCCATCGGCGGCCTGGGCGGCCGTCGCGGCGGCCGAGAGCGGCGCGAAGGTTGTGCTGGCCGACAAGGGCTATCTTGGCACCAGCGGCGCCACCGCGCCGTCCAACACCGGAACGTGGTGCGTGCCACCGGGCGACAACAGGCACGCCGTTGTCGACAGGCGCTGGCAACGCACCGGCGAACTCGCCGATCAGCGCTGGATGCTGCGCTGCGTGGACACGGCCTACCAGAACCTGCTCAGGCTTTCGGAGTGGGGATATCCGTTCCCAAGCGAGGATGACGGACGGCTCTACATCGCCAATCTGCGCGGGCCGGACTACATGCGCTTCATGCGCCGGCGCGTGCTGATGGCCGGCGTCACCGTGCTCGACCATCATCCGGCGCTGGAACTGCTTTCGGATGGCGATGCCGTCGTCGGCGCCGCCGGTGTCGCCAGGCAGGTCGGTCATGACTGGCGTGTCGACGCCGGCGCCGTGGTGCTGGCGACAGGCGGCTGTGCCTTTCGCGAGCGTATCCTCGGCGGGACAGGCTTGACCGGAGACGGCTATCTGATGGCGGCGGAAGCCGGCGCCAGCCTGTCCGGCATGGAGTTCACCGGCAAATATACGTTGGCGCCTTACGGCTCTTCGCTGAACAAGGGGTTGCCGTTCCGGTGGGCGTCCTTCCATCGCGAGGATGGCTCGCCGATCCTGGGACCGACCGGCGAGCCTTTGCGCAACGGGATCGGCGACCGCGAGGAGGAACTGGCCCGCGCGCTGATCGACGGCCCGGTCTATGCACGCCTGGACCAGGCCGAGCCGGCACTGCAGGGCTGGCTTCGCCAGGGCCAGCCGAACTGCTTCGTGACTTACGATCGCGCCGGCATTGATCCTTTCAGCGAGCTGTTTCGCATCACCTTGCGCGCCGAAGGCACGGTGCGCGGCACCGGAGGCATCGACATCGTCTCCGATGATTGCGCCACGGGGGTGCCCGGCCTTTATGTCGCCGGCGACGCCGCCAGCCGGGAGATGATGACCGGCGCTGTCTCGGGCGGCGGTGCCGTCAATTCATCCTGGGCGCTGGCCAGCGGCTGGTGGGCAGGCAAGGGCGCGTCGACCCATGCCAGGCGCTGGACCGGCAAGGCCTTCCGCCGGGAGGCGCGGCCCCTGGGCCAGGCCGGACTGCGTCCGTCGGCGTTTGCGCGCGCAGACATCGCGGCGGCCGAGGTGATCGAAGCGGTGCGCGGCGAGGTAACCCCACTGGACGGGAATTTCTTCCGCACCGGCGAGCGTCTCGAAAAGAGCGCCGAGCGGCTGGAAAGCGTCTGGCGCGATGTGCGTGGCCATCTGCAGGGCGAGGGGGCGGACCGTCTCCGTAGCCGGGAGGCGGCGTCGATTGCCGCCTCAGGGCGCTGGTCGGTTGCGGCGGCATTGCACCGCGCCGAAAGCCGCGGCATGCACCGCCGCACCGATTTGCCAGGCAGGAACACGGCCCTCGCGCACCGGCTGGTCATTACCGGCGTCGACGATTTCCGCATCGCGGGCGCTCCCGGGCGGCTGGCGGAGCTGGCGTCATGATCGAGATCGTCTCGGCAACGCGCTGCGTCGAATGCGACATCTGCGTCAAGGTGTGCCCGACAAATGTGTTCGATGCGACGGAAAATGGTGCGCCCGTCATAGCCCGCCAGGAAGACTGCCAGACCTGCTTTCTGTGCGAAATCTACTGCCCGACGGATGCGCTTTACGTGGCCGAGTTCGCCGAAGGGCCGACCGGCATCACCGAAGCGCAGGCCGAGGCGCGCCAGCTGTTCGGTTCATACGCCCGCGCGCTCGGCTGGAAGCGCGGCAAGGCCGGCGGCTCGGAATTCGACCCGACGCACCGCATCCGCGTGGCGCAGTGAACCGATCGGAGACAGGCATGGACCGCATCGTTGTCAGCGACATAAGCAAGACCTTCCAGCTGAAGCCGGGTCAGTTCGTCACCGTCGACGGTGAGGCGACCGATCGGGTGACGGTGCTCGACGGTGTCGACCTTTCCA